>JBOGTX010000881.1:0-3744 GCA_050695695.1 Chloroflexota bacterium | reverse complement strand
GTCAGGAAGCGCTGATTGAGAAAGGTCGTGGGGCTGATGAAGATTCCATCGCGCGTGCGCCAGGGAAGGCCGCGCGATGCGGAAGGCAGCAGCGCCCGGAGCGATTCGACAAGGCGGGGAACCTGCTCGAGGAGTCGATCGACGACCGGCGCGCTGATCTGACGGTAGCTCGCCACGTCGAGCGACCATTTGAAGTCGGCCGGCTGGAGCACGAGCGCGTCGTCGGCGGGAAGGATCATGACGACGTCGGGGTTTTTGCTACCGGTGGCCGCCAGAAGGGTTTGGAGCTCCGGCTCGTTGCAGACCGCAAGGGTCGCCAGCGGACTCAGCCCCGGAACGCCGGCGCGAAGCAATTCGGCGCCGAGCTCCTCCCAGCGCGAGCCGATGTAGCGACTCGCCTCGCCCCACTCGCCGACGACGCGCAGGCGCGCGATGTCGAATTGCGCGGGATTTTCCAGCCGTCTACCCCATTGTCGCAACGTTTGCCCCTGGGTTGCTGACGACGAGCACCGGTCGGACGCCTCTTTGCTCAGATCCGATGACCGGGTTCGGGTCAGATTGGACGACCGCCCACTGAAACTCGGGCATCAGACCAGTTGCCGGGCGGTTTCCGCGTCCGCGGCGGCAAAGTCCTGCTCGATCGCTTCGACATCTTTGAGAAACAACGGATCCCGGCTCGCTTCGTCCCACCGGGCTCGTCGCGCGTTTCGCCGCAATTTCCGGAGCTCCTCGCCGAGGGCCCGTTCGACCAGCGCGTTCTTGCTCGGCGCGGCTCCGGTCGCGACCGCGCCGTCGATCCCATGCAAAATGTCCACGCTGACCAGGAACGTGGCCTTCTTTGCCTGACGTGCCACGTGGTTACCTCCGTTTTCCCGGGATTCCCGTTCCAGACGACGATGCGCATCTCCTGGTAAGAGTGGGAAGTCAACGCCAGGGCCGATTTTCGCGGGCCTGGCGATCTTCCACGCTCGGTGGCGCGGTTACCTGACCTCCAGCATACACCGAGCGGTCTGGAACGACAACCTGGATGAGCAACCATGAACGTGGTCGTTCGTGGCTTGCCTTTGACCAGGCGAGCACCCTCCGGATTTGACCGGCGGTTTTTGGCGGAATATGATCGGCCGGTAGCGGTGAGGGAGAGCGCCTGGTCGAGTCTGGGTTCGAGGGGGACACGTTGGCGCGCGAATTCTTGCATCGGCTTCACGCGTCGTATTCGATCCCCACGGGGGTGATTGCCGATGTCGTCAAGAATGTGACCGGACAAGACGTCACCAGCCACCAGCGGATCGTTCAAGGCTACGCGAATGAGGTGTACCGCGTTGGAACGCGCCAGGGAAGCCAATTCATCGTTCGCATCCAGCGGCACGCGGCGGTTGGCTTCGTCGAGGAAGCCTGGGCGATGACGCGCTGCCGCGCGGCCGGCGCGCCGGTCCCGGAGGTTGACGGGGTCACCACCGTCGACGTCGACGGACAGTCGCATGAGATTATGATTCTTGAGCCCGTCGCCGGCCGCGCCTTGAGCGACGTGGTGATGGAGCTCACCCCTCGGGAGCGCGAGCTGATCTTCACTCAGGTCGGGACGGTGATCAGCACCATCCACGGCATCGAGGTCGATGGCTTCGGGAGGCTGCGCCCCGGCGGCCACTGGGAGTCGCCAAACCGGGAAAGTTATACCCAGGCGATCCTGCATCAGCGATCGAGAGATGTACCCGCCCTGATTCAGGCGGGATTACACGAGACCGAGGTGGACTCGCTGCTCGAGCTTCTCGCCCGGCTCCCAACCGTCGCCTGGTCCCAACCGGTGCTCTGCCATGCCGATCTCACGATGAGTCATCTTTTTGTCGACGACCAGCTCAACCTGACCGGCGTGATCGACTTCGGGCAATGGCGAGGCGGCCCGCCGGCGCTCGATTTCGCCGTTCTTCGCATGTATCATCCCGAGGTCGACCTTGCCTGGCTGAAGCGCGGCTACCAGAATCAAGCCATCTTCGACGACACGTTCCCGCTTCAGATCCTCATCCACCAGGCGAATATGACGATTGGCTACCTGGGGTACGATATCCCGAGAGGCAATACCGATTACCTCTCGGATGCGCTCTTCGGGCTGCGCGCGATCCTACGTGATTGGCAGCGCTTCCAATCCGACGGTCGGTAATGTCGTTACGAGAGACGCGGCACATCATTTTGACGGTCGAAGTCCGGCGCCCACTTTGCTCCACGGAAAAGCCAGGCGGTCGTCGGATCTCAGTTCGTTCATCCTGCCATTGTGAGAAATAGGATCGCCAGTGGCGGCAGATTGAGCTTCAGCGAGTACGGGCGACCGTGGGTCGAGATCGGCTCGGCGTCGACTCCGCCCAGGTTGCCCAAGCCGCTGCCACCATAGATCGTGGCGTCGCCGTTCAGAATCTCCTGCCAGAAGCCACCGCGCGGCACGCCAAGCCGATAGTCTGGCCGAGGCACCGGGGTGAAGTTGGCGACGGCCAGCACCGTCTCGTTCGCCGACTTGCCGTGGCGCAAGAAGCTCAGGACGCTCTGCTCGGAATCGTTGCCGTCGATCCACTCGAAGCCCGCCGAGCTGAAGTCCAGGTCGTGCAGTGCCGGCTCGGAGCGATAGGCGTGGTTGAGGTCGCGCACCCAGCGCTGGATGCCAGCGTGGGGCGCCTCCCGCGGCAGTTGCCAGTCGAGGCTTTCCTCGTGGCTCCATTCGCGCCATTGTCCGAACTCGCCGCCCATGAAGAGCAGCTTCTTTCCCGGCTGGGCGTACATCAGGCCCAGCAAGAGGCGCAGGTTCGCGAGCTTCTGCCAGTCGTCGCCGGGCATTTTTCCGAGGAGCGAGCCCTTGCCGTGGACGACTTCGTCGTGGGAGAGCGAAAGGACGAAGTTCTCCCAGAAGGCGTAGAGCGATCGAAAAGTCAGCAGGTTGTGATGGTACTTGCGGTGGATCGGATCCTGGCCCAGATAGACCAGGGTATCGTGCATCCAACCCATGTCCCACTTCATGCCGAAGCCGAGCCCGCCGACGTAGGTCGGTCGCGAGACCATCGGCCAGGCGGTCGACTCCTCGGCAATCGTCTGGACGTCGGGGGCTTCCCGGTAGACGTCCTGATTCAGTCGCCGGAGGAACCCGATCGCCTCCAGGTTCTCGCGGCCCCCGAACTCGTTGGGAATCCATTCGCTGCCCTGCCGCGAATAGTCCAGGTAGAGCATCGAGGCGACCGCGTCGACCCGGAGCGCGTCAGCGTGGTAGGTCTTCAGCCAGAAGAGGGCGCTACTGGTCAGAAAGCTGCGGACTTCGTTCCGCCCGTAGTTGAAGATGAAGCTCTTCCAGTCCGGGTGGAAGCCCTGCCGGGGGTCGGCGTGCTCGTAGAGGTGGGTCCCGTCGAAATAGCCGAGGCCGTGCTGGTCCGCTGGGAAGTGCGAGGGCACCCAGTCGAGGATGACGCCGATCCCGTGCTGGTGAAGGCAATCGATCAGGCCCATGAAGTCCTGCGGCGTCCCGTAGCGGCTGGTCGGGGCGAAGTAGCCGGTGGTCTGGTAGCCCCACGAGCCGTAAAAAGGATGCTCCATGACCGGCAGGAACTCGACGTGGGTGAAGCCCTGCTCCTGGACATACTGGGCGAGCAATGGCCCCAGCTCGCGGTAGGTCAGCGGCCGGTTGCCCTCCTCGGGATCGCGCCGCCAGGAGCCGAGGTGGACCTCGTAGATCGCGATTGGCGCGTCGAGGGCGTTCGCCAGGTGCCGATT
>JBOGTX010000880.1:0-5147 GCA_050695695.1 Chloroflexota bacterium | reverse complement strand
CACCTTGACCCAGTATCAACTGGAGTTGCTGACCCGCGATCTCGCCCAACAGGTCGATCAGGATCTGAAGCTCGACCTGCCGGTCGAGAAGCTGTTGTCCCGCGTTCACGTGAGCGCGGTCTCGAATGGCTACATTCTCGACGTGACGGTCGACGACGGGGATGCCCGGCGGGCCGGCGACATCGCGAACGACTGGGCGCAGCGGTTCGTCCAGCAGCAGCAGGCCGCGATGGCGCAGGCCGATCCCCAGAACCGGATCGAAGTCACGGTCCTGGACACGCCGCTTCCCGGCACGTTGTTCTTCCCTAAGACGAAGCAATACGTGGTCGCGGCCGGCCTGCTCGGTCTGGTCGTCGGCGCGGCGCTGGCATTCGTGCTCGACTACCTCGACGATACCTTGCGCACGCCCGAGGAGGTCGAGCGCTTCACCGGTCTTCCCCTGGTTGGATCTATTCCTACCGCCGCCGAGATCTCGCTGCCCCATTCGAATGGGAAGGCCACGGCTGGCGTGATTCGAGGACATCGCTAATGGCCGACGCTCCCCCGTCGCTCGTGACCGTCGCGCAGCCGCGCTCGCCGGTCTCCGAAGCCTACCGGCAGCTTCGGACGAACATTCAGTTCTACAGCCTTGACCGATCGATCCAGACTCTCCTGGTCACCAGCGCCAGCCCGGAAGACGGGAAGTCGACCACGCTGGCCAACCTGGCGGTGACCTTCGCCGAGACCGGCCGCACGGTGATCGCCGTCGATTGCGACCTGCGCCGCCCGTCGCTGCACCGTTTGTTTGGCCTGCCCACCGAAAACGGACTGACCACGGTGATCCGCGAAGAGAAGCTGCTGAACGACGTCCTGCTCACGACCGACGTGCCGCACCTCCGGGTGTTGACGAGCGGTCCACTCCCCCCGAACCCGTCCGAGCTGCTGGGCTCGCAACGGATGGAGCGGGTGGTGGACGCGTTGCGCGGCGCGGCCGACGTCGTCCTCTTCGATTCGCCACCGACGATCTCGGTGACCGATGCCGCCGTCCTCGGGGCGAAGATGGACGGCGTGCTGCTGGTGGTGAGCGTCGGCAAGACGAAGCGCGATCACGTGACCCGCGCCAAGCAACTGCTCGAGCGAGTCAACGCGAAGGTACTCGGGGTCGTCCTCAATAACGTCAAGTTCGACGGTAGCCTCTATCGCTACTACGGCTGAGCGGCACGGTGGTCGATCTCCACAACCACATCCTGCCCGGCGTCGACGACGGGGCTCCGACCCTCGACGCGGCGCTGGCGATGGCGCGCGTCGCGCAGGCTGATGGCATTACCACCGTGGTCGCGACTCCCCATCGAAATCCCTGGGCCTACCACGACGACCGGGCCGATGCCGAGCGACGGCTCGGCGAGCTGCGGGCCGCCTGTGGCCAGGCCGGGATCGCGATCGAGCTCCGCCTCGGCGGTGAGGCCCACATCGCGCCGGATCTCGTCGAGCAGGTTCAGACCGGCCTGGCACTCACGATCAACGAGGGGCGGTTCTTGCTCGTCGAGTGGCCCTACGACCAGTACCCCGAGTACAGCGAGCAGGTCATCTTCGACCTTCAGGTACGAGGTATCGTGCCGATCGTCGCCCACGCCGAGCGCTACCGAATCGTTCGTCGCGATCCGAGTTACCTGGCGACGCTGGTCGAGCGCGGCGTGCTGATCCAGGTGACCGCGAGCAGCCTGCTCGGAGAGTTTGGTCCCGCGACGCGGAAGCTGACCGAGATCTTGCTGACCCACGGACTCGCGCAGGTGATCGCCTCCGACTCGCACGCGGTCGATCGTCGCCCGCCGGTGCTCAGCGCGGCCCGCGACCGGGCGGCCGAGCTGGTTGGCGAAGCGCGCGCCCGCGCGCTGGTCGTCGACGTCCCGTCCCAGGTGGTCGACAATCAGGCAATCGATCTTCCTCCCCCGAAGCCGTACAAACCCCAGCCATTCTGGGCGTTCTGGAGGTCAGGTTCATGAAGGGGCTCATCCTGAGTGGCGGCAAGGGCACCCGGCTGCGGCCGCTGACCATTACCGGCGCCAAACAACTCGTTCCAGTCGCGAATAAGCCGGTCATCTTCTACGCGGTCGAAGACCTGGTGGAAGCTGGCATCACCGACATTGGCATCGTCATCGGCGACACCGGCGATCAGGTTCGCGCGGCGATCGGCGATGGCGGCGCCTTTGGCGCGCGGGTCACCTACATTCCCCAGGACGCGCCGCGCGGCCTCGCCCACGCCGTGCTGATCGCCCGCGACTTCCTGGGCGACGACCGCTTCGTCCTCTTCCTGGGAGACAACTTCATCCGCGACGGCATCGTCCCGCTGGTCGACGAGTTTCGGGCCGGACAGGCGAACTGTCAGATCCTGCTTTACCGAGTGTCGAATCCCGAGGCATTCGGCGTGGCCGACCTGCGCGGCCACCGCGTGGTGAAAGTCGTCGAGAAGCCGAAGGATCCGCCGAGCGATCTGGCGCTGATCGGCATCTACATGTTCGACTCCCACGTGTTCGACGCGATTCAGGAGATCCATCCCTCGGAGCGGGGCGAGCTCGAGATCACCGATACGATTCAGGTGCTGATCGACCAGGGGTTCACGGTGGTGCCGAAAGTGATCACCGGCTGGTGGATCGATACCGGCAAGCACGCCGACATGCTCGAAGCGAACCGCCTGATTCTGGAGACGCAGGAGCCGGCGATGCTCGGCACGGTCGACGAAGCATCGCGGATCTACGGACGGGTCGTGGTTCAACGGGGCGCCGAGATCCGCAACAGCGTGATCCGCGGCCCGGCGATCATTGGCGAAGAGACGAAGGTCGTCGATTCGTACGTCGGTCCGTTCTCGTCGATCTATCACCACTGTCTGGTCCAGGGCAGCGAGATCGAGCACAGCATCATGCTGGAGCACAGTCAGATCGTGGACGTGCCCCACCGAATCGAAGAGAGCCTGATCGGCCGGTACGTCGAGATCTCGAAGTCGCCGATCAAGCCGCGCGCCTACAAGCTCTGGCTCGGCGACTTCACGAAAGTGGGGATTCTCTAATGAGCGCGCTCCGACTACTGGTGACCGGCGGCGCCGGTTTCATTGGCTCCAACTTCATTCGGCTCTGGCTCGAGCGCCACCCGGACGATCGCGTCCTGAACCTGGACGCGCTGACCTACGCCGGAAACCTCGCCAACCTGGCCGACCTGCCGGACGATCGGCGCGCGCGCTACCGCTTCGTCCGCGGCGACATTCGCAATCAGGAGCTGGTCGAGCACCTGCTCGACGAGCACCAGATCGACGTCATCGTGAATTTCGCTGCCGAATCCCACAACAGCCGGGCGGTCCTCGATCCCGAGGCATTCCTGCGGACGAACGTCCTCGGCACCCAGGCGCTGCTGGAAGCCTGCCGGGTGAAGGGTATCGGCCGGTTCCATCACGTCTCGACCTGCGAGGTGTACGGGGACCTCGACCTGGCCAGCCCGGAGGCGTTTCGCGAGGGCGACGCCTACCGCCCGCGCACGCCGTACAACTCGTCGAAGGCGGCGGCCGATCACGTCGTTCGCGCCTACCACGAGACCTTCGGCGTGCCGGTCACGATCTCGATGTGCGCGAATAACTACGGGCCGTTCAAGTTTCCGGAAAAAGTGATCCCGCTCTTCACGACGAACGCCCTGCTCGGAAAGCCGCTGCCGCTCTACCGACACAGCGAGAACCGACGGGAGTGGATCCACGCCAACGACCACTGCCTGGGCATCGAGCGGATCCTGGAGCGCGGCACGGTGGGCGACACCTACCACATCGGCACCGGCGTCGAGCAGAGCGTCGAGCAGATCGCCGACTCGGTGCTCGACACCCTCGGCCTGCCACGATCGCTGAAGACGTACGTCGACGACCGCCCCGGCCACGACCGGCGCTACCTGCTGGACTCCTCGCGGATCCGCCGCGAGCTCGCCTGGGAGCCGACGATCGACTTCGGGTCGGGCGTCGCCGAGACCATTCGCTGGTATCGGGCGCACCCGGAATGGTGGCAGCCCCTGCTAGAGAAAGCGGCGGTTCAGGAGACGGCGTGGAAGGCGACCGGAGACCGAAGGTAAGGACGGCGCCCACGTCAGGGGAGCGCCGCGGGAGCGGTCCTTCCATGACGCTCCGGCTCGGCGTTGGTTGCTCGTCGGAGGGATTGGCGCTGCAGACGTTGGACGTCCGCTTCGCTCACGCCAAGTGCCTGACCGGTCTCGGCGACCGATCGCCCCTCGATCAGGCGCAGAACCAGCACCTGTCGCTGGATTGGATCGAGTCGACCGAGGATCCGCGAGAGGCCGGGCGCGCCCCGGTGGTCCGGTGGCTCGTCGCCCCCGGCCATCACCTCGAGCGGCCAGTCTGGCCGAGCGGAGGGGCCGGCGCTGTAGGCGCGCCATACGTCGACGATCGCCGAGCAGGCCGCGGCCAGAAGATAGGCTCGCCGCGCCTCGTCATCTTCCGTCGAATTCAGCATTGTCGCCGCGTCCCGGAAGACCCGCTCCGTGACACGTTCGGCGTCCACCCGGTTCCCCAGGTTGCGGAAAGCGAGGCGATAAACCGCCGGGCCATGGCGGCTGACGGCGTCAGCGAGGCGGCCAGGCGCCAGGGCCGAGTGCCCCACGCGCTCGTCGGACTTCTTTGTCAATCTTGGCTCCCTTGGTGAAGCTGTTGCCGCACCCGTGATCTACTTTCCCAGATCGCGACCCACGCGCGCAAGGCAGTTTTACCCACGGAGTGCTCACTCCGGCCTCAACAACTGCCCACCTGGGCAAGGAATGGGTATAAAATTGAGCAACCCGGGTAGCCCCGCCGAGGGACCGGTCCGGCGCCTGGCGATCTCGCGGCCATTCAGCGGCTCACAGGTGAGGCCATGCCGGGTCATGCGGCTACCGACGATTCCGAGTCCAACTCCGGTCGTCAGACCCTTGTCCACCGCGATTTCGCGGAGCTGGTGCGCGACGCGCTCAAGAATCTCCACGACGTTTCTGCCCTGCAGACCCATGCCCTGCTCCGGTTCATCCCGCCCGAGGAGCGCGCCGGCTCGGTGCAGGCGGGCCGGGCGCTGACGCGCTCCTTGCGCGAGGCGATCGAGGCCCTGCACGACGAGCCCTCCCCTCCGGGGCGCGCCGAGGGTGAGCGGAGG
>JBOGTX010000879.1:0-2139 GCA_050695695.1 Chloroflexota bacterium | reverse complement strand
GCCCGGCTCCGGCTTTCGCGGAGATGTCAGATCGCCTGCGGAGCGTCGCGGTACGTCGGAACGTCCTCCTCGGCGAAGACCCGATCGATCTCGGCGCGGTCGTCGGCGGTCAGCTTCCAATCGACGGCCTGGACGTTCTCCTTCAATTCGGAGGGCTTGCGGATTCCAACCAGCGCGACCGTCAACGCCGGGTGCCCGATCGCCCAGGCGATTGCCAGTTGCGCCATCGTCTTGCCATGGCGTGCCGCCAGACCCTTCAGGCGCTCCACCACCCGCAGCTCTTTCACAAAGCTGTCACGCTCGAAGAGGGGCAGTCCGAACGCCTTGCCGTTGTGGCGCCAGTCCCAATCGAGGAAGGTCGTCGCTGGGGTAAAGGCGCCGGTCAGCAGCCCGAAGGCCAGGGTGCCGTAGGCCATGTAACCGACCTTGTTCTCGCCACAGTACGGCAAGACTTCGCGTTCCATCCGTCGATCGAACAGGTGATACCCGACCTGATTCGCCGCCAGGTGGCCGTATTTCTCGCACTCCTCCAGCATGGCCACGTTGAAGTTCGAGACCCCATAGTGGCGAATCTTACCGGCCGCCTTGAGGGTCTCGAGCGCGCCCATCGTCTCGGCGAAGGGCGTCTCGTGGTCGGGCCAATGGATCAGCAGGAGGTCGATCCAATCGGTGCTCAGGCGCTTCAAGCAGCTCTCGGCGTGGGCGAGCACCGAATCTCGTTTGGAGTCCCGCCCGATGTTCTTGTTCTCGGCCGAATACTTGAAGCCGACCTTGGTCACCAGGACGATCTCCTTGCGACGCGCGCCCAGCGCCTTCCCGAGGAGCTCTTCCGAGTGAAACGGACCGTACACCTCCGCGGTATCGAACAAAGTGATGCCACTATCGATCGCGGCGTTGACCGCGTTGCTGGCCTCAGCAACGTCGATCTCACCGTACTGGGTCGTGCTCATCTCCCAGGTGCCAAAGCCAAGCACCGACGTCTTCAAGCCACTGTCGCCAAAGGTTCGGTACTCCAACGACGTCCTCCCACGCGTTTGATGTAGCCCCCACACCAAACGCGCACCGCGTCTGGCGTCGGGGACAACTGTACTACCTCCCGGGGAGCCTGCCAATATGGATCAGCCCTTACTCTTCCCGTTCCATCTCGATGACCGGGCAGATCCCCACCCGCTCGTCCAGGCGGGCGCCGGGGAAAATGGTGATGGCGTAGCCGGTCGGGGATACGGCGCCGAAGCGCGTCTGCATGCCGTCGAAGCGGTTACTGGTGCGGGTCCACTGACCGTCGAGGAAATCGACCCGGCCGGTTTGGACAACGTACTCGAGGAACAGCTCGGCCGTCCCGAGCCCTAAACGCAGGCCGGTCTCGCGCGGATCACCGGCCAGCATCTTTTGCAGCGGCCGAAGTCGCTCCTCCTGGGCCCAGAGCGCCAGCCCGGCCGAATCGGGCAACAGCGAGGGCCGAATGAAGTAGCGGCGGCCCGCCGTCGGCTGGCTGGCGCCGTGTTGAGCCCATTCCTCGGTGAGCGCGAACGCGGTTTGAGACTGAAGGCCCTGGCGCGCCGCCGCTTCGGCCACGTCGCGCAGCGTTTGGCCGGCGCTCGCCCGGTGTTCCTGCCAGCCGTAGCGCCGTAGCCGTTCGCGGTACTCGCGTTGCTTCGCCGGGTCGAACCGGCGAGCCAGATCGTCGGGAGAGAGCGCGTCGGCCAGCAAGTCGCGCGTCCGGACGATCCGCTCCAACTGGCCGCTCACCGTCTCGAGATCGACGACATTCCCAAACTGTCGGGCGCAGGCCTCGGCCAGCAGCGCGTAGAAGGTGCCGGCTTCGCCGTAGGCAACAGCACGCAACCAGCGCGGATCCTTCGTCGAACGGGCGCCGATTCGCTCGACCAGCGCGTCGAGCAGCGCCCGTAGCTCCACGTCCGGAATCGCGTCGGACTCGACGAGTCCTTGCGCCCCAAGGAACGCCGCGCGCCCCCACTGGGCGAGCCGGGTCGCGACCTGGCGGTCGGCCTGGCGCAGGTCGGCCTTCGACAGGATCGGCAAAATCTTGCCCTGGCCCGGCGCCGACATGGCCAGGCCGAGGTAGACCAGCGCCCGAGCGAGCTGACCGATCTCTGGAGCCTTGCGGTTTGGGAAGAG
>JBOGTX010000878.1:0-2212 GCA_050695695.1 Chloroflexota bacterium | reverse complement strand
GTCCTGGACCACCAGCTCAGCAGCCTGAGACCCTCCCGCAGCGAAGCCGAGGAAGCCGGACGCATCAAGGTCCTGGAAGGCTCGGCGGATGCCCTGGTCAACGTGGTGTATCTGATCGTCGCCTACTTCGCGGTGGTCGGTCCGGTCGCGAGTGACGTGGCCGGCGCGTTGTCCCTTGGCTGGGTCAGCGCGATCATCTACGCGGTGTTCGTGCTGCTGGTCGTCTACGTGCTCTATCGCTTCGCCCGAGGAATCGCCCCGGCCCTCCGCCCGTCGGTGGCGCTCGCCCCGGAAGCAGCGGTGGGTTGATCGGTACTTTCTGGCTAGCCCAGATCTCCCCTTTTCGGGAGCCAGGGGGGCCGCTGGTCTCTTGACTCGCGTCCGGGGCAATGTTAACCTGCTGCCTGCTAACAATGAGCGCTGGCCGGGGCTGATCCCGGGCGCGGCCGAACGGGTTTTGAACCAGGCAGGTTGGCGAGGTGGGGGCTGGCATGTCGCGGACCGCGGATCGCACATCTGGCGAGCGCTCGGGGGGATCGTTGGTTGCGACCACGGTGGACCCGAGGGTGACCTTCAGCTTGCTGATCGCCACTCTCGAGACGCAGCGGCAGACGAACCGAGCGCTCGATCAGATCTTGCGAGCGATGGCTCGGATTCAGGGTCGGACGGCCCGGCGCGCGCGGTCGGAAACGGTCTCGCGGGTCCGCACCGCCAGCCGGGGTGAAGCGGGTCGGTCCGACGAGCGCCAGTCGGGCCCGCGAGCCTCGACGCCGTCGGCCATGCCACCACCGGACTGGCGAGGGCTTCACATCCGCTGCTTCGGGCGCTTCGAGGCGCTTCGAGATGGCGTTCCGATCGATCACTGGCGTCGCTGGAAGGCGAAGGCCCTGCTCAAGCACCTCGTCGTGCGCCGCCAACCAGTGGCTCGGGACGTCCTGATCGATCTGCTCTGGCCGGAGTCCGATCCCCAAACCGCGGTCAACGGGTTGCGGGTCGCGCTGCATGCCCTGCGCCAGGCGCTCGGTCCGGCCGCGGCGGAGGGCGGTGCCATGGAGTACGTCATTTTCGAGAACGGGAATTACTCGGTGAACCACGCGGCGCGAATGTGGGTCGATGCCGACGAGTTCGGGCAACACTTCACGAGCGGGCGCCGCTTGGAGCGCCTCGGCCAGTCTCGCGCGGCGATTGCTCAATTCGAGAGCGCCGAGATTCTCTATCGAGATGATTATCTTCTCGAGGATTTGTACGAAGATTGGACGCTGGTGCGTCGCGAAGAGCTCAAGGATCAGTACCTCATGGTGCTCACCAAGCTCGCCGACGGTTGTCTCGAGCAGGGCGATGCCGAGGGCTGCATCGTCCGTTGTCACAAGATTCTCCAGAAAGATGCGTGCCGCGAGGACGCCTATCGGCGACTGATGCGGTGTTACGCCCAGCTCGGCCAGCCCAGCCAGGCCCTTCACTGGTTCGAGCTTTGCGCGCGGACACTGCGCCAGGAATTAGACGTGGCGCCATCGGAGCAAACGATGGATCTCTATCATCGGATCAGTGGTGGCCACCGGGTGGATCACGCGATCGCGCCAACTGAACGCGACCGGCCAGCGCGCCGCCCCAGTGCCGATCGAGCAACCGGCGAGACCCGAAAATGTTGAGGCAACGGGCGACCGGTGTCGCGGTCCAGGCGGTCGTGGCCGCGCTCGTCGGCCTGTTTGGACTGCCGGCCATCGTGGGCGCCGGGAGTCTTCAGGTGGCGTCGGTCGGCGCTAGCCCGGCGGCGCCGTCGGTGGTCTGGCTGGTGGGCGCGGTCCTGGTCAGTGGCTGGCTGATCGCGTGCGGTCCGGCGCTGGCCCGGGGTGCCAGCCAGATCCTGGAACGGTTGGTGGCGCCCGAGGACGCCTCGGAAGGGCGCCGAAACGTGGCCCAGGCCGGCGCGGGCGTGGCCGGAGGATCGATCGTCGCGGTCGTCGACGTCGTGGTGATCCAGGCGATGCTTCGGCGCCCGGTCGTCGTGGTCGTGGGCGCGATCACCGATCCTTCGACAGTGGACGCGGCGTTTGCCGCCGGTACGCTCATTCTTTTGATTATTCTTCTGATCTGGCTCCATCGCGCGACTCGGCCGCTGGTCGAGGCCGCGACCTGGCAGGCGCTGGACGCCCTCGTCGCGACGTCGGGCTCCGAGCGCGCCCGGGCGCGTGCCGAGGAAGCGGATGCCCAC
>JBOGTX010000877.1:0-3917 GCA_050695695.1 Chloroflexota bacterium | reverse complement strand
GGGGCTTTTCGCCCCTCGTGGCGGCGTCCCGAGACCTCCAGCTCGTTGCGCACGTCGATGACGCCCGGGATGTACCAGGCGTCGTCGCCCGCGGCGTGCTTGATCTCCTTGCTGAAGATGGTGCCGGTCAGGGTCACGGTGCCGGCGTCCGAGGACACGTCGATCGGAGCGTCGAAGGGGATGATTGGGTCGGCGTCGATCGCATCGTAGGTCATCTCAACGATCTCGTTATCGGTGGGCAGGCCGGTCATCAAAAACTGGGGGGTGTAGGTGCCTCCCCAGCGGCGTCCTCCGCCAAGCCCCCAGCCGAGTTCAGTCGGCGTCGCCCACCCCCAGTTCCAGGGGCTGGGCGCGGCCCAGGGGCTCATCGGGCCGGCGAAGCCCATGGGCGGTGCGTAGGTGCCCGCGAGCGTCGGCATCCCGCCGCGGCCCTGGGCGTGGCTGCTCGGGCATCCGCACTGCGGACAGCTGCCACTCATCGGTGAGGAACCGTAAGGCATCATGGCGCTGCTCCTTCCTTAGCCGTGTCGACCGGCGGCGCGTCCCGCGCCAGTCTAGCCGGCGTGCTCGCGGTGCGAGACGACGGCGATCTCGTTGTGGACGTCGAAGACCTGGGGCACGAACCAGGCGTCATCGCCCGCGGCGTGCTTGATCCGCTTATTCGAGACGGTGCCGGTCAGGGTGACCACGCCGTTCTCGACGGCGACGTCGATCTCGGCGTGGGCCGGAATCGACGGATCGTTGTCGATCGCCCGCTCGACGAACTCACGGATGTGCGCGTCGTCGGTTCGCGCCGCTCCCGTCGCGATGGCCGTGGGCATCGCCGCCGGGAACGTGCCGTACCAGGGACCCGACCCCCAGGAAGGGTAGCCATAGGCCGGGAAGGGAGGGCCGTACATCCAATAGGGGTTGCCGTAGGGACCACCAATCACGGCGGGCCCGAAGCCGTCATTCATTGCCACGCGAGATACCTCCACACGTCAGCGCTGGACTTGCCGTCGCACGAGGATGGCAAACGCGGCACCGGCAAGAGTTGGGCCACCGGCTGGCCGCGTGGGGTCCACGATGGCAAAAGCATCCACGGCAGGCCCTTCCCACCGGCGCATCGGCCCACAACTTGCCGCGTCGATGGCGTCATCCGATCCACAATGTGGCAGGTATCGCGATGTTCGCGCGGATTCTCGTGGCAATCGATGGGAGCGACCCGGCGGTGCAGGCGCTCCTGGAGGCGGTGAAGCTGGCGAAAAATCAGCATGCCTGCCTGCGCCTGGTACACGTGGTGAACCTCGGCCCGCTCTATCCGGCGGTGTCGAGCGGACCGCACGTTTTGGCGCTGCGCCGCGCGCTCCTTGAAGCCGGGCAGGATATCCTCGATGAGGCGGCCGCTCTCGCCCAGTCCAAAGGGGTCACGGTGGAAAAGGCGCTGCGCTGGACGGCGCGCCGGCGAATCAGCGAGAAGATTGTCGAGGACGCGCGGCGCTGGCCCGCTGACCTGATCGTGCTGGGCACCCATGGTCGGCACGGCATCGAGCGCCTGTTCCTGGGCAGTGTTGCCGAGGGCGTCGCCCGCACCGCGCCGGTCCCGGTCCTCCTGGTCCGGGGCTCGACGGGGGAATCGGCTCCCTCCGCCGGAGCAGAGGGAGCCGATTCCGGCGCGGATCCCGCTAAAACTTGCCCTGCTTCATCTGGTCGCACATGAAACCGCGCAGGCGATCCGCCTCGCAGAGCAAACCCTCGCGGATCTGCCCGAGGACGTTGGCCGCCGCCGCGTCATTTGCCTGCTTGGCGTCCTCGATGTAGGTTCCGAGGATGTGGGCGCCTTTGCCCAGGCTGGACAGCGTCGTCGACAGGTCGTAGGTCACGTCGTTCAGGGATTGGGGGTTCTGGCAGGTCATCGGCGGTTGTTGTGCCATGGTCTCCTCCTGGCGTTGGTGATGATGGGGCGAGGATGGTGCAACTTGCATGCCGTCACCCCCGTCGTGGTACGGTCCTGACGGCGTGGCTCAGCCTAAGCTACGCCGTAAGCGACGTCGCCGTCGCCATCGCAGTGGTTCTCCTGACGACGCGGGTCACGCGTCGCCGGCGCAGCGGAAGCCCAGGTTGCCCGTCGAGCTGTCGGGGGTGTTCGCCGACCGTGCCGCGACCCGGTAGCGATTGCAGTACGAGGCGTGGCAAAGGTAGGAGCCTCCGCGCATGACCCGCGCCGCGCCGGTTGGCGGACCGGTGGGATTCGCGCGCGGGCCGGTCCGGTGAAACGTCGGACTGAACCAGTCGGCGCACCACTCCCAGACGTTGCCGGCGACGTTGCGCAGGCCAAAGCCATTCGGCGCGAACGCGTCGACGGGCGCGGTTCCGAGGTAGCCGTCCGCTTTGAGGTTGTGATCGGGAAACGTTCCCTGCCAGATGTTGCAGCGGTGCCGACCGCCCGGCGTGAGGTCGTCTCCCCAGGGGTAGCGCTTCTGAACGAGCCCGCCCCGGGCGGCGTACTCCCACTCGGCTTCGGTCGGGAGCCGCAAATCGCTCCAGGCGCAGTAGGCCATGGCGTCGTGCCAGGAGGCGTGGACGACCGGATGGCTCAAGCGGTCGTCGATCGAGGAGCGCGGCCCCTCGGGGTGACGCCAATCAGCGCCGTGGACCTGGCGCCACCAGGGCGCCTGGGCCACGGCGCGCGTCGGCGGGAAATCGTCCGGAAGCAGGCCGGCGAAGACGAAGGACCAGCCCTCGCGCTCGGCCTCGGTCAGATAGCCGGTCGCCGCGACGAAGGTGGCGAACCGAGCGTTCGACACCGCGACCGGATCGATCCAGAAGGATCGCAGTCGGACCTCCCGGACCGGCCCCTCGCCATCGGCCGGGAAACCGGCCTGGTCGTCGGTCCCCATGAGGAAGGCGCCGCCGGGAAGCCGGACCATCCCCCTGGTGGAGCCGGCGCGCGGCGGCCTCTCGGATCGCCCTGGCGGCTCGATCACGCGGCGGCTGACGGCTCCGGATCGCGCTGGCGCGCAGCAGCCTGGTAGGTTCTCGGTCATCGTCTCCGCTTTCTCCGTCATTATTATAGGTGAGGCGCCGGAGATTGTCTCCGACGCGAGCGGGTCTGCCCGAATGGTATAGATGTTGCGTTGGCACGGGCGTGTCAACGCACGCACCTTCGACCGCGACGCCAACCATCCAGATTCAGCCGCTCCAGCTCACGATCCATTCCGGCACCGCCATGCTGGTCACCGATCGCGAGGGCTGGGTGCGGGGTGAGCGGACCGGCCTCTTCGATCACGACACGCGCTACCTTTCGACCTACGGCATGTCGATCGACGAATTCACGCCCGAGTTCCTCACCGCCGAGCGCCCGGTCTTCAATGGCGCCGTCCTGAGCTACACGAACCGGGCGTTTCGGGCGGGTCCGACAATCGTCGACCGCCTCGCGCTGTTCCTTCAGGTCACGCGGGTGCTCGACGCGGGGCTGCACGAGTGCGTCGAGATCACCAGCTTCGCGTGCTCACCGATTCGCTTCCGATTTCTGGTCAACCTCGAGTGCTCCTTCGACACCATGTTCGAGGTGCGCGACCTGCGTCCCACCCCGCCGCGGGTCGTCCGTACCCGGTACGACGCGAATGCCCGAGCTCTGTTTGGTTCCTATCGCGATGGCTGGTTCAACCGGTGCCTCGAATACCGGATCATTTCGACCGATAGCCAGCCGCGCTACTCGCCGAGCCTCCTGATCTTCCCGGTGCGCCTGGAACACAACCAGACCTGGCGGCTCGAGACCGACATTCGGATGACTGGCCATCCCCTCGGGCGGTTTGCCACGTCGGAGGTGGGCAGCCCCGCCGGCGCTGGCCTGACGGGCCTCACCCCCTCGCCCCCTCTCCATTGGAAATGGAGAGGGGGAACCCGGAGCGTGGCGCTTTGCGCCGCCGTGACTC
>JBOGTX010000876.1:0-6311 GCA_050695695.1 Chloroflexota bacterium | reverse complement strand
AGGTAAGCCCGAGACCGGCGAGTTGATCGAAGACATCGCCCGTCTGGGCGGTAAGAAGCTGGTACCGGACTCCGGGATCTCGATCAAGGGCATCTCGATCGGGGCGAGCCGCCGGATCGTGCGCTTCGCCTTCGATTACGCCCGGGCGAACGGCCGAAAGAAGGTCACCGCCGTCCACAAGGCGAACATCATGAAATTCACCGACGGCCTCTTTCTTGCGGTTGCGACCGAGGTGGCCGCCGACTATCCCGACGTCGCCTTCGAGGACCGGATCGTCGACAACATGTGCATGCAACTCGTGCAGAAACCGGAGCTTTATGACGTCCTGGTTATGCCAAACCTTTACGGCGACGTTCTCTCCGACCTCTGCGCCGGCTTGATCGGCGGCCTCGGCGTCGCCCCCGGCGCCAACATTGGGGACGAGATCGCGGTGTTCGAGGCGACCCACGGCAGCGCGCCGAAGTACACCGGCCTGAATAAGGTGAATCCAACGGCGTTGATGCTCTCGGCGGTGATGATGCTCCATCACATCAGAGAACGCGACGCGGCGAACCGCATGGAACGCGCCATTGCCGAGGTCATCGCCGAGGGAAGGGACGTCACCTACGACCTGAAGCCTTCTCCCTCCGATCCAACGGCGGTTGGCACGTCCCAATTCGCGGACGCGGTGATCGCCCACCTGCACTGATCACGCTGACTGAGGAGAAAAATCGGGTGCGCAAAAAGGTTTCAATTATCGGTGCCGGTCAGACGGGCGCGTCCACGGCTCAGCGGATCGTCCAGCGTGGTTACGCCGACGTCGTTCTGACCGACGTGGTCGAGTGGTTGGCCGAGGGAAAGGCGCTCGACCTGCAAGAATCGGCGCCAATCGTCGGCTTCGATGCTCTGGTGACCGGGGCAACGACCTCACCCGATGGGGCCGGCTACGAGCCGACGGCGAATTCCGACCTGGTCATCATCACCTCGGGGGTCGCGCGCAAGCCGGGCATGAGCCGCGACGACCTCCTGGCGATCAACCAGAAGGTGATCACGACCGTCGTCGAGGCGGTCGTCAAGCACTCGCCGGACGCCGTGCTGGTCATGCTCACCAACCCGGTCGACGCCATGACCCAGCTCGCCTTTCGGGTGAGCGGGCTCCCGAGCCGTCGGGTGATCGGACAGGCCGGGATCCTCGACACCGCGCGCTACAAGACCTTCCTCGCCCTCGAGCTCGGGGTCGCGTTCCAGGACGTGGACGCGTACGTGCTCGGCGGGCACGGCGATACCATGGTGCCGCTGCCCGATCACACCCTGGTCGGCGGCCGAAAGCTCCGCTTGCTCCTTTCGCCCGACCGGATCGCGCAGATCATCGAGCGCACCCGACGGGGCGGCGAAGAGATCGTCAAGTACCTGAAGACCGGCAGTGCGTACTACGCGCCATCCGCCGCGCTGGCCGAGATGGCCGACGCGATCTTGCTCGACCAGAAGCGCGTCCTGCCATGCTGCGCCTTTCTCGAAGGGCAATACGGCATCGACGGCCTCTACGTTGGGGTTCCGGTCAAGCTCGGCGCGGACGGCGTCGAGGAGATCGTGGAGTTCTCACTGTCTCAAGACGAGCGCGCGGCGCTGCACCGTTCGGCCGATGCCGTTCGGACGCTGGTTCAAGCGATGAAGCTTTGAACGGCGCGCGGCTCCGCAGACCGAACCTTCAAAGGAGATGGTCGGTGCGATGTATCGTGGACAGATTGGACAATGGGCCTGGGTGCTCCACCGGGTCTCCGGCGTCGCGGTAGCTTTCTTCCTCTTCGTCCACATCCTGGATACGGCGCTCGTCGGATTCGGACCAGGCGTCTATAACGTCGTCGTCGGGATCTACGAGCGTCCGGCGATTCGCGTCCTCGAAGTCCTCCTCGTCGCGGCCGTGCTCTACCACGGGGGAAACGGCCTCCGCCTGATCGCGATCGACTTCATCCCAAACGCCATCAAGCTCAATCGGGCGATGATCTGGACCGGCGCGGTGCTTTTCCCGATCATCATGGTTCCGGTTGCCTACTTGATGCTCGCCCCGATGTTCTTCAGATGATTCGGAAGAAGGCACCATGAGCAGAATCGTCGCCAATCCCTCCGAGGCACGGTCGCCACGTCGCGGACGCCCGTCGAGCGGAGGAAGCTTCGAGCTGTACGCCTGGCTCTTCATGCGCGTCTCCGGCGTTTTTTTGCTTTTCCTCGTCTTCGGACACGTTCTGATCGTCCACGTCATCAACGACATATCCTCGGTGAATTACCTGTTCGTCGCCCACCGTTGGGCGAGCCCGTTCTGGCGGACCTACGATTGGCTGATGCTCGTCCTCGCGCTCGCCCACGGCGCGAATGGCTTGAAGATCGTGATCGACGACTACGTTCACCGTCCAGCCTGGCGCGTTCTGGCGCTCGCCGGGCTCGCGAGCTTTGCCGTGATCTTCGTCATCATCGGGTCGCTGGTGATCCTGACCTTCCAACCGGTCACTAGCTCGTGAGCGCGGTCCAGACCCATCGCTTCGACGCGGTGATCGTCGGGGCCGGCGGGGCCGGCCTGATGGCCGCGCTCCAGACGTCGGCCGTCGCGAACGTCGCGGTCCTGAGCAAGCTCTATCCGACGCGCTCCCACACCGGCGCCGCCCAGGGCGGCATCGGCGCCGCCCTGGGCAACGTCGCAGAGGACCACTGGGAGTGGCACATGTTCGACACCGTCAAGGGCGGTGATTACCTCTCGGACCAGGACGCGGTCGAGATCATGTGCCAGGACGCGATCGAGACGGTCTACGAGCTCGAGCATCGTGGCCTCCCCTTCAACCGAACGCCCGACGGCAAGATCGACCAGCGCCGTTTTGGCGGGCACACCCGCAACTTCGGCGAGGCGCCGGTGCGTCGGGCCTGTTACGCCGCCGACCGGACCGGGCACATTATCTTGCAGACGCTCTATCAGCAATGCATCAAGGCCCGGGTCAACTTCTTCAACGAGTTCGACGTGCTCGATCTCGTCCTCTCCGACGGCCGGGCGGCCGGGGTCGTGGCGCGCGAGATTCAAACCGGCGCGCTTCACGTTTTCCACGCGAAGGTGGTCGTCGTCGCCACCGGCGGTTACGGGCGGGCCTTCAAGATCACGAGCAACTCGCTGGCAGGGACCGGCGACGGCGTCGCGATGTGCTACCGCGCCGGCATCCCGCTCGAAGACGTCGAGTTCTACCAGTTCCACCCGACCGGCATGTACCAGATGGGGTTTCTGATCACCGAGGGCGCCCGCGGCGAGGGGGCGGTCTTGCTCAATCGATCGGGCGAGCGCTTCATGGAGCGGTATGCGCCAAATCTCAAAGACCTCGCTCCCCGCGACCTCGTCTCGCGCTGCATGGACGAGGAGATTCGCGCTGGTCGGGGAATCGACGGACAGGATTATCTCTACCTCGACCTGACCCATCTCGGCCGGCAGGTCGTCGAGACCAAGCTCCCCGATATCACCGAGTTCATTCGGGTCTACTTTGGCATCGATCCGGTGACGACGCCGGTCCCGGTCCAGCCGACCGCCCACTACGCGATGGGCGGCATCCCAACCGACCTCGACGGGCGCGTGGTGATCGACGAAAGGAACACGCCACTCCCGGGGCTGTACGCCGCCGGGGAGTGCGCCTGCGTGTCGGTCCACGGCGCGAACCGCCTGGGCACGAACTCGCTCGTCGACATCATCGTCTTCGGTCGGCGCGCCGGGCGGGACGCCCTCCGCTTCATCCAGCAAAATGATCGGCCCACGCTGCCACCTGACTCCGTCGATCGCGCCCGGGCGCGGGTCGATCACTTTCTGCGCGGCGAGAGCGCCGAGCCGGTTGCCAACGTGCGCGAAGACCTCCGAGCCACGATGATGGAGCTGGCATCAGTCCTGCGCACCGCCGAGGGACTGACCGAGTGCCTTGCGCGGGTTCGACAGCTCCGGGACCGCTACCTTCGCACGCGACCCGGCGATCGTGGCAACACGTTCAACACCGACCTGCTCGAGACGCTGGAGGTAGGATCCCTGATCGACATCTCGGAAGTTCTGGCAACGAGCGCGCTTGCCCGGACCGAGAGCCGGGGCGCCCATTACCGCGAGGACTTCCCGGAGCGCGACGACCGCGAGTGGCTCAAGCACACTCTCGCCTACGACCGCACGGGCACAATCGAGCTGCGCTACAAACCGGTCCGCATTACGACCCTCCAGCCGATGGCCCGGACCTATTGATCGAAGGACGTGACGACCGATGGCGCAATCCAGAAGGATGATAAAAGTCCAAATCGAACGCTACAACCCGGACGTCGACTCCAGTCCGCACGACGAGGTCTACGACGTCGAGTCCGAGCCATCCGATCGCGTCCTCGACCTGCTGAATCGCATCAAGTGGTTCCAGGACGGGACCCTGACCTATCGGCGCTCGTGCGGACACGGCATTTGCGGCTCGGACGCGATGCGCATCAACGGGCGGAACCGCCTTGCCTGCAAGACGCTCGTCAAAGACCTGCGCGATCGAGTAACGATTCAACCACTCCTTAGCATGCCGGTGGTCAAGGATCTGGTGGTGGACCAGCGGCGTTTCTTCGAGCACTACGCCGATATCGTGCCGTATCTGATCAACGACGAGCGCCCCCCGGCGACCGAGCGGCTCCAGTCGCCTCAAGAACACGCGCGCTACGACGACACGACCAAGTGCATCCTCTGCGCCGCCTGTACCGCCTCCTGCCCACCCTTCTGGGCGAACGGGAGATTCATCGGCCCGGCCGCCATCGTGAACGCCCACCGCTTCATTTTCGACAGTCGCGACACCGCCACCGCGGAACGCCTGGCGATCCTGAACGAGCGCTGGGGAGTCTGGGGATGTCGGGTGGTCTTCAACTGCACTGACGCCTGTCCGCGCGGGATCCAGATTACCAACGCGATCGAGCAGTGCAAGCGGGCGATCCTCACCGAAGGCGGGTAACCGCGTTCCTCGTCGCGGGAGACACCGGTGGCATGGGACTTGCGCCCCTCGGATCACTTCTCCGGAGGGTGCCATGGCCCAACCCCAGCCCGAGCGGTCGCCACCGCCGGACGATCAATTGACGACCCCGGACCTCCACGTCGCCAACGCGAACCCAGGGCCGGCCGAGTTTCCGGGACCGGCGCTCGGCGAGCCCGGACGGTACGTCGTTCAGGTGAACGTCGAAGATGACATGCCCGAGGGCTCGAGTTCCAAGCCGGTCGACGAGGCCGCGACCCAGTTCCATGGCGTCTACTTCCGGCGCACCCTGGCCATGGTGGTCGTGGCGATCCTGGTCGTTCTCCTCCTCGCGCTTCCGGTCGTCTTTGGCATCGCCGAGCTCGTGCTGCTCACCGGCGTGATCGGCGCCTGGATCTGGGCCTGGGTCGCCTTAATGGCCGCCTTGCTGATCGGAGCAGTCGTGATTGGATTTCGTATCGCGCGGTCGGGTTTGTAGTATTCTTATAGGCGAGGAGGCATGACATGAAGGGTTTTCTGCTTGGCGTCATCGTCGGCGCCGTCGGTACTCTGTGGTACACCCAGCGCAATGGCGAGATCGAGATCAATCAGCGCTTCGGCGAGATGCAAGACAAAGCGAACGCCGTCCTCAACGAGAGCCGGCGGATCCTCGAGGAGACCCGCCAGGAGCTAGCCTCGGCGCTTGAGGCCGGCAAGAACACCGTTCAGCAGCGGACGGAGCGCCTGCGCCACCCGGCCAGCGAGGGCGGCGAAACGGGCCAGTCGACCGATTCGGAGTCGCATCAAGGGTGAGCCCGACGTCGGAGTATGACGCGGTCGTCGTCGGAGCCGGGCCGGCCGGCGCGACCGCGGCGGCCCGATTGGCGGACGCCGGTCTCCAGGTCGCGCTGATCGATCGCAGCGCGCCGCCCCGCGATAAACCCTGTGGTGGCGGATTGAGCCCCAAAGCCTACCGCCTGCTCGAGGTCGACGTCTCGGATCTGGTGATGGCGCGACCACGATCGGTCGTGCTGAGCGCGCCGCGATCTCGGTCCGTTTCCCTTGAGTCGCGCGCCGGTGAGATCTGGATGGTTCAGCGCGCCGCGTTCGATCAACGCCTGGTCGAACACGCCCAGACTCGCGGCGCGACGCTGCTGGCCGGTCCGGTGGTGCGGCGGGTCATCCCGGGAAGCGGGGGCTCGCCGGCCACCGTCGAGACCGATCGGGGACTGATCCGAGCGGGGGCCGTCGTGGGCGCGGATGGCGCGGATAGCGTCGTCGCGCGCGGCGCGGGCCTGCGGCCCCGACGCGATCGCGAGTACGTGCTCGCGCTCGAAGCGGAAGGTCCACGTC
>JBOGTX010000875.1:0-1765 GCA_050695695.1 Chloroflexota bacterium | reverse complement strand
CGGCGTGGACCTCGCCGATGCCGAGATCCCGCGCGATGCGCTCGGCGGTGGCGCGGTTGTCGCCGGTCACCAGCACCGTCCGGATCCCCAGCTTCGTCAGCCGCTCCACGACCCCCTTCGACTCGGGCCGGAGCGTATCCTCCAGCACGACCAAGCCGGCCGCGTCGGTGCCGGTCGCCACGGCGACGACCGTCCGTCCCTCGGCGGACAACTCGACGGTCCGTTCGACGACCCGGTCGGCGATCGCCACGCCCTGGCCCACCAGCAGGTGGGGCCGACCGATCAGCAGATCGCGGCCCTCGACGCGCGCCCGCACGCCCATCCCCGGGAGGACCGCGAACTCCTCCGGATCAGGCACCGCCAACCCTTGCTCCATGGCCGCCTTGACCACCGCCCGCCCGAGCGGATGCTCGCTGAACTTCTCGGCAGCCGCCGCCAGTCGCAGCACCTCGGTCTCCGCCAGCCCGTTGAGCGGTAGCGTGGCGACCAGCCGCGGCTCGCCAAAGGTGAGCGTGCCGGTCTTGTCGAAGGCGACGGTGTCGACGTTGGCCATCGCCTCGACGGTCGCGCCCTTTTTGACCAGACTGCCCCGCAACGCGGCGTTGCCAATCGAGGCGACCAGCGCGGTGGGGGTGGCGAGGACCATCACGCAGGGGCAGAAGACGATCAGGATCGTGATCGCTCGAAGCAGGTCGCCGCTCCACCACCAGACCGCGGCCCCGAGGAGCAGCGCGCAGGGGGTGTAGAACCTGGCGTAGCGGTTGAGGAGGCGCTCGATCGGCGCCTTTTGCTCCTGGGCCGCTTCGACCATCCGCCGGATCTGGCCCAGCGTCGTCTCCTCCCCTACCCGGCTCACCTTCACTTCGACGGCGCCGACCGCGTTGAGCGTGCCGGCGAACACGGTATCGCCGACCTCCTTATCGACCGGCAGGCTCTCGCCGGTGATCGCGGCCTGGTCGACCGACGCCGATCCGCCGATGACCTCGCCGTCGGTGGGGATCCGCTCGCCCGAGCGCACCAGCAGGACGTCGCCCACGACCACCGCGTCGAGCGGCACCACCAGATCTCTCCCGTCGCGGCGCACGGTGACCCGGTCCGGGAGCAGCTTCGCCAACGCCTCGAGGGCGTTGCCGGCCCGGGCCGAGACGAGCTCTTCGAGCATGCCGCCGGCGAGCAAGAGCACCGCGACCACGGCCGCCGCCGAGTACTGGCCGATCGCGATCGCGGCGAGGGTGGCGATCGAGACCGGGATATCGGCGGTGAAGTCGCGCGCGCGGATGCCCTGAATCGCCGACCACCAGATGAAGACCGAGCCGACCAGCGCCGCGGCGAGGTAGAGCGGGGTGCTCGCCTGGGAGGCTTCGTTGAGCCCGCCCGGGTCCTGGATCACCGCCGCGACGAGCAGCAGGAAGCTGACCAGGGTGACGAGCGTGCCGGGGTCGAGCAGGAACTCGCGGTAACGGACGGTGACGGTCCGGGCACCGCGAACGCAAGTCGCGCAGGTCGCCTGAGCTTGGGCGAGCATCGGCCCCTCCTTTCATTCGCGCCGGTTTGAGGCTGGTAGGAGACGCGTGGCGCCTCCTACCAGCCTCGAACACGCCTTCCATCACGAATAGGGGTGATCGGGCAGGCCCTGGCGGACGTGGTCGGCGTGGTAGGCAGCCTCGCGGAAGAGCGCGCCGACGTGGTGGTCGTCCAGGGCGTAATAGATGACGGTGCCCTCGCGCCGCGGCGTGACCAGGCGCAGGTCGCGCAGGATCCGGAG
>JBOGTX010000874.1:0-1752 GCA_050695695.1 Chloroflexota bacterium | reverse complement strand
GTCCGGACGAGGGCCGACGTCGTGGCGCTGATGGAGGCGGCGACGCGAGAAGGGGTCGTCCTGGCGGGCGACGACCAGGGCGGAATCATCTTCTCGCAGTTTCAACCGGCCATGGATGCCCTGTTCTCGGTCGTCAAGATTCTCGAGCTGCTGGCGACCCAGGAGGCATCCCTGAGCGACGAGCTCGACGCGCTGCCCAGCTACTACACGGTCCAAACGAAGGTTCCGTGTCCGTGGGACAGCAAAGGCAAAGTCATGCGGCTACTGTCGCAGCAGTACCAGTCCAGCGCGCTGCAAAATATCGACGGAGTTCGGATCGACCTGGGCAAGTCGGAGTGGGTGCTCGTCTTACCGGATGTCGACCATCCGCTCTTCCACGTGATCGCCGAATCGGGCAGTGGTGACGGCGCCCGGGTCTTGATGGAGAAGTACGCCGCGCTGGTGAGCAGCCTACAACGTTAACGAGGAACCATGGTCGACCTGGATACACTCTTCTCCCTCTGTAAGCGGCGCGGGTTCGTGTACCCGAGCAGCGAGATCTACGGCGGCTTCGGCGGATTCTGGGACTACGGTCCGCTTGGCGTCGAGATGAAGCGGAACATTCGCGAGGCCTGGTGGCGCGAAAACGTCCAGTTGCGCGACGACGTGGTTGGGCTGGACGCGGCGATCGTCATGAACCCGAAGACCTGGGAAGCCTCCGGGCACGTCAAAGAGTTCGTCGATCGCCTGGTCGAGTGCAACGCCTGCAAACAGCGATTTCGCGAGGACGAGCTCGAAGGCACGGTGTGCCCGGCCTGCGGCGGGATGCTCTCGCCGGCGCGGTTGTTCAATACGATGTTCAAGACTTTCGTCGGGCCAGTGGAGGAGGACGCGGCGGTGGCCTACCTCCGACCGGAGACCGCGCAGGGCATTTTCGTCGACTTCAAGAACGTCCTGACCACCTCGCGCAAGAAGGTGCCGTTCGGCATCGCCCAGATCGGCAAGACCTTTCGCAACGAGATCACGCCAGGGCGGTTCATCTTCCGCTCGCGCGAGTTCGAGGCGATGGAGATCGAGTTCTTCGTGCGCCCGGGAACCGACGACGAGTGGTGGCGCTACTGGGTCGACCAGCGGGTCAAGTGGCACGTCAAATATGGGGTGTCGCCGGAGAACATCCGGGTCTACGAGGTGCCGGCCGCGGACCGCGCCCACTATTCCAAGGCGACCGGCGACATCCAGTTCCAGTACCCGTTCGGCTGGGGCGAGCTCGAGGGGGTAGCCGATCGCACCGACTATGACCTGACCCGCCACGGCGCGGCGAGTGGCGAGGATCTTTCGTATTTCGACGAGGAGACTGGCCAGCGGTTCATTCCGTACGTGATCGAACCGGCCGTCGGGGTCGAGCGGACGTTCCTGGCGTACCTGATCAATGCGTACCACGAGGAGCCGGACAAAGATGGCACCCGGGTCGTGCTCAAGCTGCACCCCTGGATCGCTCCCTACAAGGTCGCGGTGTTGCCGCTCTCGCGCAAGGAGCCGCTGGTCCAGAAGGCGCGCGAGGTGAGCGGCATGCTTCGCCCACACGCCATGTCGACCTACGACGATTCGCAGAGCATCGGTCGTCGCTACCGTCGTCAGGATGAGATCGGCACCCCCTACTGCGTGACGATCGACTTTCAAACGCTCGAGGATCAGCAGGTCACGATTCGTGACCGCGATAGCATGACCCAGGAGCGGGTGCCGATCGACCGCCTGGTCGAGGTCGTGCAAGGG
>JBOGTX010000873.1:0-2156 GCA_050695695.1 Chloroflexota bacterium | reverse complement strand
GCCGTATTCATCTCCCCCGTACCAGAAGAGGTGAACGTTGCCGTACCGGTCGACCGCCGCGGTTGGACTGTTGATTCCTTGATCCGCCGCGACCACGTCAGTTGGGGGCGACCATTTTCCTCCGGTGGATCGAGTATATTCGATCAGGCGTTGAGCCGGACCGCCGGACTTCGCTGGCGGGCGGTCCAACCGCCAGAACACGTGAACCCCGCCAGCCTGGTCGGTCGTAATCGCGGTGTCTCCGATTTGATTCTGGCTGGTATATGGGTATCGGGCAAGGAGGACCGGAGCCGACCAGCCGGAATCGCCTCCTTGTGCGCTCGCGGTGGAGGCGCCGAGTACCAGGGCGGCCACCGCGAGACCGGCCAGTGGAGCCAGGGAGCGCCACTTCGCGATCACCTCGTCAGCTCCGCCCGGCAAAGCTGAGCGAATAGCCTTCCACACGCGAGCACCCCCCTGGCCAGGCGCCAGGGACTGACCAGAAAGGCGGCGTACCGAAGCCGGCTTCCTCTGATGCTTGGAGGAAGGTGACCAACCTCCTCCGGCGGAGGGAAGCTGCTTCGCCAGAGTGCCGCGAGTTGTCGCGGGACCGAGCAGCCCTCGTACAAGGAGACGTCACGCAGCACCGCGGAGAGCGCGCCATTGCTATTCCCCCGTAACGAAGGCCCGCCGAGGATGAAGCCTGGTTCGGCGAACGCCGTGAGCAGGCCGCGGACCGGCGCTGGCGGCGCCAGCCTCGAGATCACCCATTCGGGAATCGGCGCGGCCAGCCAGGCCTGGCTCATCCGAAGCGGCCAGTAGACCGCGCCGGCGGTGCGCGCCGAGCGCACCGTCGCCAGGAAGAGGTCCCAGTCGATCTCGGATCGGCGGCTCGTCGCGATCGCCAGGATGTCCACCAGGCTGCGCAGGGGCGCTCTTTCGTAGCGATGAGGATAGGCCAGGTGGATGCAGACGTGGTGCAGCGCATCGGCCGGGGAAGGCACGAGCACGTCGATCCCGGCGACCGGCTTCACCTCGACCCGCGCCCGGAATCCTTCAAGGTCGAGGGCGTACGGGTGCGGCTCGGACAGCAACTGGTGATGCAGCTCGACCGCGACGCCGGATCCTCTCAGCACATACGGCTGAAGGTGGTGATTGACCTTCGCGTTGGCCGCCGCCACCGCGTCGTCGTTGGCGAAGCCGTGGCGCAACAGCGCCTGGTGGGCGCGCGCGAGGTCGGACGGCGGCAGCAAGAGGTCGACGTCTCCGAGGGTGCGCTGGCTCGGCTGCCGATACGCGGTGTAGGCGAGCATCGCGCCTTTGAGGACGATCGGGCGCAGGCCCACGCTGTCAAGCGCGGTGACGACGCGCCGAAACGTCAAAACGAGGCCGACGGTGCTCGACGCGGCATCCAGCGCGGCGGCACGGCGCAGCACGATCTCGATTCGCTCGGGCACTGCCAGGCCCGACGAGCCCAGCTTCCCGGCCACCAGCGCCGCGATCGACTGCTCAAGGGCAAGCGCCGCCACGGCGTCCCAATCGGGCGAGCCATCGTAACGCGGATCGACCGGCCGCGCCGGGCAATCCGGTACGAGCGCCTGGCGGATCGCCTCGGTCACCAGCCATTGTTCCAGCGAGAGGCTGGCGATCACCCCGCGCTCCGGGTGAGCGCGCCGTCGTTCCGTCCGATCGCCACCGTTCTTCCGCCGTACGTCGCTCCGGGTCCAGCCTCGGGATATCCCATTTGCGCCAACCGCACCCATGGCTCGCTCGATCTCCATCGCGTTAATGATATCATCCCGCCCTTGATCTCAATTGCTAATACGCGCCTTTGCCGCCGAGGACCACCAGCACCGTTCGCAGCAGAATCTCCAGGTCGAGCCAGATGCTGTAGTCGCGGATGTAGCGCATGCTCAGGCGGACGCGCTCGTCGTAAGGAATGTCGCTCCGCCCCTGTACCTGCCAGGGGCCGGTGAGGCCGGGCTTGACGGTGAGCAGGTTGAGCTGCCACTTGCCGTAGCGCGCCGCCTCATCGATCGTGATCATGCGCGGACCAACCAGGCTCATCTGCCCGCGCAAAACGTTGAGCAGCTGGGGAAGCTCGTCGAGGCTGGTTCGGCGCAGGAAGCGGCCAACCCGGGTCACCCGCGGATCGACCTTCAGCTTGTAGCCCTGCT
>JBOGTX010000872.1:0-3054 GCA_050695695.1 Chloroflexota bacterium | reverse complement strand
GGCCCCGACCGTCCAACCGGTGACGATCAGCACCGCCGTCGCTGCGAGCCCCACTCCGGCCGTTCAGGCGAGCGCCAGCGGCGCGACGAGCAACGCCTGGGGTCGTACCCTTCCCGCGGATGCCGCGCCGCCCGCCAAACAGGTCCGGATCCTCGGCAACGACTCGACCGGCCTCAATTACAAGGGGATGGACTTCAACGAAACTGTTTATTCGGTCGCGCCGGGCGGCAACAACTTCGGCTCGCCGCTCACCCGGATCGACAAAGACTTCAACATCCACCCCGGTCACGCGACCCGGTGGGACATCTCGAAGGATGGCCTCACCTGGACGTTTACCCTGAAGCCCGGGACCAAATGGACCGACGGCAACGACGTCACCGCGAACGATTGGGTCCAGACTTTCCGCTACACCGCCGATCCGAAACACGCCTGGGACTTCACCTGGTACTGGTCGGGGATCATCAAGAACTACGTCGACGCGGTGAAGGGCACCGTGCCAACCAGCCAGATCGGCGTGCGCCAGGGCGACGATCCGCAGACGCTGATCATCGAGACCGAGGTGCCGGTGCCCTACCTACCGGCCCAGCTCCTCTACTCGTGGCCACTCTCGGCCGCCGGGCTGGCCAAGTACGGCTCCGGGGTCTACAACACCAACCCGACGACCTGCATCAGCTCCGGCCCCTACTTTCTTGGCGAGTGGAGCCCGGATAAGCGCTTCGTCCTCACCCCGAACAAGCAGTACGCCGGCGAGGTCGTTCCCTTCGTCGAGCAGGTTTTCGAGAACCTCTACAAGGGCGGCAGCATGTTCGAGCGCTTCCAGGCCGGCGAGATCGACACCGTCTCCGCCCAGCCGCCGGACATCAAGGTCGCCAAGCAAGACCCCAAGCTCAAGGACTACCATCTGTACGTCAACCCCCAGGACTTCGAGATCTGGTACTCCTTCTTCGACGTGACCAAAAAGCCCTGGGACGACCTCAAGGTGCGCCAGGCGTTCGCCCATTCGGTCGACCGCGACGCCATCGTCAAGAACATTCTGGCGCCGCTGGCGATCCCCGCCTACGGCTACCTGATGCCCGGTTATCCGTCGGCGATCGAGGAGCCGCTCAAGCCGCTCACCAACTTCGACCCGGCGAAGGCGAAGCAGCTCCTGGCCAGCGCCGGCTACCCGGATGGCAAGGGCTTCCCGCCGGTGACGTTTTACTACTATCCCAACAACCCGACCACCGGTCCGGTCGTCCAGGCGCTGGGCGCCGGCTGGCACCAGCTCCTCGGGGTACCGATCACCCTCCAGCAGCTCGACAAGACCGCCTATTACAAGAAGGTGAACGCCAAACCGACCGAGATTCCCTTCGGCTGGATCTCGTACGGCATGGACTACTTCGATGCCTCCAACATGCTGGGCGTGTACAGGGCGGGTGGCCGCCACAACTGGAACAACGCGCAATATGACAAGCTGCTTGCCCAGGCCGGCCCGGAGACCGACCAGGACAAGCGCAACGGGCTCTACGCCGACGCCCAGAAACTGCTGACCGAGCAGGCTCCGGCGGTGTTCGTCTACCATCCGCTCTTCGGCTACTACAACCAGCCGTACTACCACGGCGCGATCCTCGACAAGGACAAGTTCGGCTACGACGGCCTCGAGTTCGGCTCCGACGGCACGAGCGGCTATTCGTACCAGACGCTCTACATCGCCAACGACGTCGATCAGGATCGCCACACCACATAAAGTAAGCTCAGGATGAGAAGCTAGCCGTCAAAGGGCAGCGAGAGCTGCAGCCAGCCCTCGGCTGGCAGGAGGCGAGAGGCGCCGACGCCGATCAGGCGAATCGGCCGGCGCCGATCCCAGTTCGCGCGGACGAGCAGCCCGGCCAGACGCGCGATCGCGGCCGGGTCGGCGGTCGGCGTGCTCAGACTGGCGCTTCGGCTGACGACGAGGAAGTCGCCATAGCGGATCTTGAGGGTCACCGTTCGCGCCACGACCCCGTGGCCCTGAAGCCGATCGGCGACCGTCTCGGAGAGGGCGCGAATCGTCCCCCACAGCTTGACCCGATCGGTGACGTCGCGGACGAAGGTCGTCTCCTGGGAGATCTGCTTCAGGTCGTGCCGGGTGACGACCGGGCTATCGTCGACGCCCCGGGCGTGGTCGTAAAGCGACTGGCCGGCCGATCGCCCGAACCGTGCGACCAACGCCTCGATCGGCAGGTTGGCGAGATCCGCGCAGGTGTGAACCCCGAACTCGCGCAGCCGCGCCGCGGTCTTCGGGCCAACCCCATCCAGCCGAGAAACCTCGAGCGGGGCGAGGAACGCCGCCTCGTCGCCCGCATCCACGATGGTGAGGCCATTGGGCTTCCGCAGGTCCGACGCGACTTTGCTGACCAGCTTGTTCGGCGCGATCCCAATCGATGCCGTCAGTCCAGTCGCGGCGCGCACCGCGTCCTTCACCGCCGCGCCCACCTCGGCGCTGATTCCATCCGGCCCCACCTCGACGAAGGCCTCGTCGATCGACATTTGCTCGATCGGACCGAAGGACTGGAGCACGTCCATGATCCGGTGACTGTCGCGCGCGTAAAGGTCGTGGCGCGGCGGAAAGCGCAGGGCGTCCGGACACAGCCGCAGCGCCTGCGACATCGGCATCGCGCTGTGGCAGCCGTACTTTCGCGCCGCGTAGCTCGCCGTGCTCACCACGCCACGCTGGTCCGGCGCGCCGCCCACCAGGATCGGCACGTCGGGCCCAAGTCCCCGCTCCCGCGCCTCGATCGTCGCGAACATCGCGTCGACGTCGGCGCAAAGCACTCCTCGCCCAGCCATGCGGTCGAGCCGACTCGCTCCGGAGATTTCACCGACCGGTCGGTGTGCGGACATGGTAGCACAGCTATTCCCAGCCCAGCACCCGGGCGACCTCGCCGGCCAGGCCGAGCGGATCGAATGGCTTGGCGATCAGCGAGGCGGCGCCTAATCCACTCAGGTGGCGTCGGTCCGCCGACTGCACCTTCGCCGTCAGAAAGATCACCGGAATGCCCTGGGTCGCCACCTCGCTTTGGAGTCGCTGGTAGG
>JBOGTX010000871.1:0-6872 GCA_050695695.1 Chloroflexota bacterium | reverse complement strand
TCCCAACTGCTTCGCGACCTCGCAGGTCGTACCGGATCCCAGGAAGGGGTCGAGGATCGTGTCCTCGACAAACGAGTACAACTTGATCAGTCGCCGGGGCAATTCCGTTGGAAATGGCGCCGGATGGCCGGCTCTCGCTGGGTTCTCGCCCGGAAAGTCCCAACTGCCCAGAGTCCAGGCAAGGAACTCATCCCGCTCGATGTCCGATGTCCGCTCGGCGCGCTTGCGGCGCCATTCTTCTTTGAAGAACACGGGAATCATCTCCACCGGGGCGGTCACGAACGGCGCGGTCGGGCTCATCCAGGATCCCCAGGCGGTGCGGCGCGAGATGTTCTGCTCGTTCCAGACGATCGTCGTGTGGTACGACCACCCCGCCTTGCGGAACACGTCGACGTAGTCGGCGTAAACTGCCCGCTTCCCACCCTTGTTACTGTCGAGGGGGATATTGATGCATGCTCGTCCGCCGGCCATTGCTACTCGCAGCAGCTCCCGCGCCCAGCATTCGACCCAGTGGAGATAGCTCTCGTATGGGAGATCGTCGCGATAGCCGTTGTAAGAGACGTCGAGGTTGTACGGTGGGCTGGTGACGATCAGGTCGATCGAAGAATCGAGGAGGAATCCAAGGTCGGTGCTGTCCGCATTGTAGATCGTTACTCCGCCATCAGCGTAATATGGCTGGGTTAGCCCGGTATCTCCCTGATGATCTTGCATGTTACCGCCGCTAAGAATTCCGCAAGCTAATTCTAGGTAGGAGTGGCGCCCGCGGGAAGTCAGGATCACGTTAGAACTGGCTTTGGCTCTCCGCAAATTGGGCTAACGAGCATGGCCTAGTCCCATTGGGCTTGCCACGAGGGCAACAGAGAACCCACCGAATGTGACGATACCAGAACATGCGTCCGTTAGTCAAGGGTGCGCTCGGCTCGACCGTCATCACCCGGTCCCTCAGCCCAGGTCGCTCACCGCCCGGAGCAGACCCATCAGGTAGCCGGTCGAGTAGGCTCGACCGCGCGGGGCCCAGCCGGTGTCCTCGACCAGGTGGGGCACGTGGTCGTCGATCAGGAAGCCGGAATATCCAACGTCCCGGAGCGCGCGCATCACCGTCGTGACGCCGAGGTTGCCTTCACCGATGAAGCACTCGGCGAAGTGGTCGCCGGTGCCCTGGACGTCGCGGAAGTGGACGTAGCCGAGCTGGCCGCGGGGGCCGAAGTGGCGAATCCCCCGCAGGACGTTCTCCTCACCTCCCATTTCCGACCAGCAGCCGACGCAGAAGAGAAGGCTCCAGCTCGGACTCTCGACGATCCGGGAGGCACGCTCGAAGCCTTCGAAGCTGCTGAAGATGCGCGCCACCCCGCCGATCGACGGGCCGGGCGGATCGTCCGGGTGGAGCGCCAGCCGCACGCCGGCCTCCTGGGCCACCGGCATGACCGCCCTGATGAAGTACTCGTAATTCGCCCAGAGCTCGTCGGCGGAAAAGGCGCGGCCGTGGCTGAGCGGCAGGTCGCGCGCCAGGTCGAGGTCGAATGTGGTGACCTGGGCACCGCCGCGGCCGGGCTTCGCGCCGGTGCGGTAGAGCGGGTTCGGCCGCCAGTTGTAGCCGAGGATCGGGATGCCGGCCCGGCCCAGGTTGCGGATCGTCGCCTGGTAGTTCTCGATCTGCTCGTCGCGACCGGGCAACCCGAGTCGCACCTGGTCGAAGAAGCTGGCCGGCGTGTTCTGGATCGACTCGATCTTCAGGTCGTGGCTCTCGACCCACTCGCGCAGCCGGACCAGATCGGCGTACTCCCAGCGGGCGCCGCCCGGCAGCCGGGCCGGTGTCGCCAACACGACTCCCGAGCAGCCGAGCTGCTTGGCGAAGGTCAGTTGATCGTCGGTCGCGTTGCCGGGCAGCCCGATCGCGACCCGCATCTGGTCTGGCATTGGGCGCTCCTTTTCTGGTGGTTTGTACGGAGATCATAGCCAAGCCCGCGATTGGGCACAACCCTTCCAGCAGCGCGGCGGGACGATCAGCGGGGTGACCTACTCGGGCTTCGGGATAACGCCCGACGCTGCCAAGCGTTGGCGCACTTTCTGAAGCTTCCGCTCGATCTCCGCCGGATCGTGGCGGAGCCAGCCGCGCGGGCTCTTGCGCATCTCCTGCCAGGTGTCTTCGACCTTCTGCCAGGTGACGGCGCCAGTCTGAACCAGCGACTCGATGTCCGCGAGATCTCGCTCCGCTCCGCGGGCGACCTTGCTGATCACGACGCTCGGCAGGTCATAGTAGTAGACGCTCACCTTGCCGTAGGAGCGGACGTAAGGTGAGCGGGCCAGCACGTTCGCGGGAACCGGGATGAAGTCGGCGGGACTCGCCGGTTCGACGTTGATCTGAAGCTCGTTCTTCAGCACCGGAATCAATCGCTCGAAATCTTCAAGCGCGCGTGTGTCATCCGCGTCGACGACGTAGCCGAGGTCGAGGGTCGCGGCCCGGAGACCCAGGTCGACGATGATGGAACCCCCGACCAGATAGAGTCGGATTGGGAAACTCAGCCGTCGGCCGAGGGTACGAAGAAAGTGGTCGATCCGGCTCCGCTCAGCGTACTCGCGCATGGCGCTGCCCCCATCGGGGATCGATCAGCTCGGCGAGGAAAAGATCCATCAGCGAGGCGTAGCCAGCCCAGGCATCGTAGCCGTACGCTCGCTCCTCCCGGTTCGTCAGCGCCACCAGGGTGGCCCGTCCCAGGTCTTCGTCGAGGGGAGGCAAGCCGAGCTCGTCGAAGTAGGCTTGCTGAATCGCCGGCCGAGGGCCAAGGTCAGACGCGAGGCGAGTCCACCACATGCGTTGCAGCGCGCACGCCGCGACGTAGCGGTGCATCGCCCGAATCCGCGCGTCGCCCCGAAGCCGCGCGATTGCCCGCCGCGCGGCCTCGCCCAGATCCGGATGGGTGAGCATCAATATGACGATCGCTTCTTGAAGGCGCACCGAGGACGATTCCGCGAGCCGAACGAAGAGCTCCTCGCCCGCGGGGACCGGTCCTTTGACCCGTGCGCCGGGCGCGACGTGCCGAACCCCGTAGCGGTTCAGGGCGGTCGTCAGCAGGTCCCATTCGCCTGATCTCTGATCGTACGGAGTAGTTGTCGCCACGCTCCTCTTCCCACGTCGAAGCGATTCGACCGTCGATAGTTCAGTCGTCCGCCCAATCGTCAGGTGGCACACCAGGCCGGTTTCGGTTGGTGGCCCTCTTGACGGGCAGGATCATGATACAACTCAAAGCTTCAGGGCTGGCAATCACGATATTGACCGGCCGGGTTCGCGAGACACGCCCTTGCTGACATTCCGAACGACGTGGAGAATCCTTCTCTTCGGCAATCGAGGTTCAGAGATTCCTCACGGCGGTTCGGAATGACAGCTGATGCCACCGCGTCCAACCGAGCTGAATGTCGCGGCGGAAAAAGCCTTGGGATCCGCTCATCACTGGAGCGCTTGGACCACGACCGGCGCGAAAGTCGAGATCTTCTTCCCGAAGCTTTTCGCGACTTTTCGCGTTGTTTCGCGCCTCTCGCGATCCAAACGTCCTCATGTCCCGGTCAGCGTTACCCGCTGTAGCTCACGCTGAAGCCGCTGCCGCCCGCGTCAAGCTTCGAGGGCTGGGCGATGACCGAGCCTTCGCTGTCGATCATGCTGATCGGCCGCGCGCCGGACTGGGCGATGTCCACTGTTTTGCCGTTCTCCACGGCCGAGCCCGCGCTGAACTGCACGGTGCCGAAGTTCTCCAACGGTAGCACCCGGCGTCCACCGCTCGGCGCCTCTTCCACCCATTCGGCCGATGAGAGCGACGACGAGTACTGTTCGGTCTGCTGGTAGCTCTTGCCGGTCGTGTTGTTCTTCAGCGTGACCAGCCACTGGTCCTGCCCTTGATCGACGATCGACACCGAGACCGAGTCGCCCGGATTCACCGTGAGGGGAACGGTGCGTGATGATCGGGGCAGCAGCTCGATCCAGGCGTCATAACGAGCCGAGCCGGACCCCGCGACGGTTTCTTCGGTGCCCGCTTGAATCAGGTCGCGGTAGCGAACGCCGCCGATGCCGATCCAGGTCGCGCCGCTGGCCCGGTTGCCGGCGGTCGTCGGCTTGGGAACCGTCCAGGTGCCGGACACCGCGGTGAAGGTCTTGCCGGTGGCGGCGTAGCCCGACCAGTTGTGCGACTGACCGGGGCGCGCCGGCACGACCGCGCGCGGTGGCGATGGCGATTGGCCGGGCGAGCCCGGCACCGGGTTGCCGCCCGGCTGATCGAGCTGGGAGTCGGGGTGCGCGTCGTCCTGGATTTTCCAAGCGCCACCCTCTTGGACGAGCGTGTAGACGTTGCGTTCGCGATCTTGCTCGGTCGTCCCGTCCTGGAAGACCGTCCGCCAGGTCTCGAACGTCGTCGCCTGGGCGGTAGTCGTGCTCTGGAGCGTCATTGGGCCCCATTCGAGCTTGATCAGCTTGATCGACGATACCCCACCGTCGACCAGACCGCGGTTGGTCTGGACCAGTTGGGCGTAGTAGCCGGAGGTCGCGGTATCACGCATCACCGCGTCGTCCTGGCTGGCGAAGGCCTGTTCTTGCTCGTTATTGGCCTTCTGAATCACAGCCTCGATCGCCTGCTTGGCCGCGCTGCCGACGACCGTCGACGCTGGCGACGCCACCGGAGTGGACGCCGGCTGGGCTGATGCCGTGGGAGTCGAGCTCGCCACGGCGGGCATCACCGTCGGTTGGGGCGCCACGGTGGGTGTCGCCGGGGTGGCCGTCGATAGCGTCGATTGCGACGCCGACCGGACCGCGGTCGGCGTCGACCGAGGATCCGGGTGTTTCGCCAGGACCGTGCTCGCGCCCTGTTGCGCCAGGCTCCTCAGTTGCGAGGGCGAACAACCTCCCAGCGTCAACGCCAGGAAGATGAGAAGAAATGTCTGAAGCTTGAAGATCTGCACCTGCACACCTCCTTATTGACAGACTACCAGCCCGCGATAAGAGAAGGATGAGAAGTCGGTTAAACGTGTATGCTCAATCTATTACGCTTTTGCTAAATTCCTCGACCATCACGTCTAGCCGGCCTTGACCTCGGCGCGCTTCGGACACCCTCTCTTATCTTCCTCTCTTTGCACGCGGTGCGCCAGGGTTTCCGCCGCCGCGCCCCGGCGCTGGTCAGGGTAACGGCCGGTCAGACCGACCACTTGCTGATTGCCTGGAAAGCAGCGGAGACGCCGCTGACCGCGCCGGACGGGTCGAGGTCGATCAAGTTCGTGTGGCCCCAGTCGCGCGGGTAGCCGTCCAGGGCGAAAAGAACCGCGCCCAGGACACCTGGATCATCATCCCACGGTACCCAACCAGTGGTTGGGAGGTCCGGATACCGGCCGTCGTTCCCGTGAAAGGCCAGGTCGACGTAGGTGGCGAGCAGGTCATCCGGCACCTCGGCGTTGGCCGCGTCCTTCGCCCGCGGGTCTTGTGAGCCGCGATGGCGCCAGCCGGTCTCAGTGATCATGACTGGCAGGCTCGCCGCTCGGTTGCCGAGGTAGCGGGCGGCCTTCCAGAGATCCCAACGATAGCTGTTCACTCCTCGATTGGTGAGGCCGGGTGGTGGCGTCTGGTGGTGAGGATTGGTCGCGCCGAAGAGACCGTCGATCTGATAGACCTGCCGCGATGGATCGGCGACGAACGGCCCGAGCGGATAGGCGTGGGACGACCACACGTCGATCGTGGCGAGGGCGGCCGGGTTGGCCGTGGCCAGCTCGTCCAGGAAGGTCTCGGCGTCGAGATAGCGGAAGCCTCCGACCAGGTGGCCGTTGGTATTCGGCGCGTAGTTGTCGAGCGACGGCGCCAGAACGGTTGCCCCGATCTCGTGCAGCGCGGCGCCGACGTCGACCAGGAAGCGCCCGTAGGCGCCCGGATCCGGCTGGTTTCCCCACTCGTCGCCGCGGTTCGGCTCGTTGCCGACGATCACGTAGTGAGTCGCCGTCGGCCAAGGAAGCTGGCTCAGGAAGTCGCGGTACCGCCGCGCCACCGCCCGGTAGCCGCGGCCGTCGGGATCGGTCGGCGGCGCGTTCCAGCGCAAGCGGTCGTGGTCGTAGGTCGACGCCAGGCGGACGATCGGGATCAGGTGCTCGCGGGCGCAGAGGGTCAGGAAGGACCGCCACTTGCCGACGTTCAGGTCGTCGAGACGAATCAGCTGTTGAACGTATCCCCCTTCGCCAACTAGCTCCCGAGCGTAGGCCAGGTGCTCGGGCCAGACCGTCGGCGACCAGTGGACCGGATCCGGGTAGCGGCCGTCGTCGTCGAGCAACAGGTGGACCCCGTATTTCCGCCGGCCCGTCCCGGTGGAGGCGGTGGCGGACGCGGCAATCCGTGGCTGGCTGACCGTCGGGACGGTCGCGGTTGGCGTGGGAATCGGCGGAAGCGTCGGCCGGGCGATCGGCCCGGCTGGGGTCGGCCGGGCGCAGCCGCCGAGCAGCGCGAGCAGGCCGAGACAGGTGTGGCGTCGGCCGAGTCGCGATGGCAGGCGATCGCCGGGTGATCGGACAGTCGTCACGGCTGGCTCCGCGGCTCGGCAATTGTCAGCAAATCTAACATAAATCGCGGACGGAAAGAAGGCGATCGTGGGTGGACAAATTGTGTTTCGGCGGCAGACCGACCCATTTTTGAGGTCGTCACGATCCCGTACTTGAGGACGTGCGCGGCCTGCTCGACGACTCGGCGCGGCAGAGCACCGGCAAGCGCTCGATGGAAAGACAGCATGGTTAGGATGGCGTCGATCGCACGCTCGTACAATGCGACCACGGGAGATGCGGCGGCTCCGGTTTGGTTCACCGGGCGTTGGCCAACGTGAAGTGGTCGCTGGCCTGGCCGGTCGCGGTGCTTACCC
>JBOGTX010000870.1:0-4619 GCA_050695695.1 Chloroflexota bacterium | reverse complement strand
GACGCCGTGGGAACCACCGGGGTCGGCGGGGGCACGACCGTCGGCTGGGCGGCGCCCTGGCAGCCCGCCACCAGCAGGACGAATCCGGCGATGACCAGCGCCGCGACCACTCGCGCGATTCGCTTTCTCTCCACGTTCCGCCACCGCCCGGGAAACCCGGGTCGTGATCGTCCGAGGATCATTATATCCGAAACCGGCGCCGGGTCAGCGTTTCCAGGTGACTCCGCGTCTGGTAGGATAGGATGGCCCGGCGGCCACCGGACGCCGACGCCAATCCAGATCGAGGGAAGCCAGCCATGAGTGCCGAGCCGCAAGCGCCGATGCGCCCGGAGGATATCACCCGCGTTTGCTGGATCTCCGACCCGCGGATCTCGCCCGACGGACGGCGGGTCGCGTTCGTGGTCACGACGGTATCCCAGGAAAAGGACGAGTCCCTTGCGAACATCTGGGTCGTCGAGGTCGACCAGGGGTCGCCGAGGCGGTTCACCACCGGCCAGAAGCGCGACTCGTCGCCGCGGTGGTCGCCGGACGGACGGTGGCTGGCCTTTGTCTCGGACCGCGAGCCCAAGAAGAAGGCGCAGCTCTACCTGATGCCAGGCGACGGCGGCGAGCCGACCCGGCTTACCGACCTCAAGGCGGGGGTCAGCGCGCCGGTCTGGTCGCCGGACGGCTCGCGCATCGCCTTCCTTGCCAGGGTCGGCGGGTGGCAGGAGCCGGAGGACGAAGAGGAGAAGGCACGCTCGAAGCCGGCCCGAGTCATCTCGACCCTCAAGCACAAGTACAACGGCGAGGGCTTCGTCTACGATCGCCGCCCTCACGTCTTCGTGGTCTCGGCGACCGGCGGCGAGCCGCGGCAGGTGACCGACGGCGACTTTGCCGACGGCGAGCCGGGCTGGTCTCCCGACGGCGCCTGGCTCGCCTTCGCCTCGGCCCGCCACGCGAGCCGCGACCAGGACAACGTCCGCGACGTCTGGGTCGTCGCCGCGGAGGGAGGCGAGCCACGCCAGGTGACCGACGGTGCCGGCCCGGTCGACCTGCCGTCCTTTTCGCCCGATGGCCGAACGATCGCCTACCTGGGACATCGCTTCGTCAACGAGGCCGGCCGCAACGACCGGGTCTTCACGGTGCCCTTCGAGGGCGGCGCGGCCACTTGCCTCACCGACGCCCTCGACCGAAGCGTGGGCCAGCCGGTCTGGGCGGGCGAGACCGGCTGGCTGCTCTTTCCAATCGACGATCACGGCAACGGGTCGATCTATCGGGTGCGGAGCGGCGGCGCCACGCCGCCGGAAGCGATCGTCTCCGGGACCCGGCAATGCACCGAGCCGTCGGTCTGCAGCGATGGCCAGACGGTCGCCTTTCTCATCAGCGATCCGGTCTCGCCGCCGGAGGTGTTCGTTAGCCAGGCCGATGGCTCCGGCGAGCGGCCGCTCACCGACTTGAACCGTGAATGGAAGGCGGCCACCGCGCTGTCTCGTCCCGAGCACGTCAGCTACCACCGGGATGGCTTCGAGCTGGACTGCTGGGTCATGAAGCCAATCGGGTTCGCGCCGGGTCACCGCTACCCGGCGCTGCTGAACGTCCACGGCGGCCCCATGGCGTCCTACGGCAACCGCTTTTTCGACGAGTTCCAGGTTTACGCCGGCGCCGGCTACGTCGTGATCTACACCAATCCACGCGGGAGCCAGGGCTACGGCGAGTCGTTCACCCGTGCCGTGGTGGGCGACTGGGGCGGTGGCGACTACCGGGACGTGCTGGCCGGTCTGGACGCGGCGGTCGAACAGTGCGATGTCGTGGACCCGGAGCGGCTGGGCGTGCTGGGTGGCAGTTACGGTGGCTTTATGACAAGCTGGATCGTCGGCCACACCGATCGCTTTCGGGCGGCCTGCTCCGAGCGCGCGGTCAACAACCTTTACTCTTTCTTCGGGACCAGCGACATCGGTCCGTCCTTCGCCCGGGCGCAGACTGGGCACCTTCCCTGGACCAACCGCGCCTGGTACGTCGAGCGCTCGCCGCTGACCTACGCCGAGAACGTCCGCACGCCGCTGCTGATCGTCCACTCCGCGGACGATCTCCGCTGCCCGATCGAGCAGGGCGAGCAGCTCTTCATGGCGTTGAAGGCCCAGGGGAAAGAGGCGACGTTCGTTCGCTTTCCCGACGAGAACCACGAGCTATCGCGCGCCGGGCGACCGCGCCATCGCCTCGAGCGCTTTCGCTACATCCTGGAATGGTTCGATCGCCACCTGCAGCCGGAGCCTACTGCCAGACGGACATGACCTGGACGGTCGCCGACTTTTCGACGTCGAACGACCGGGGGGCCAGGAAAACCTCCTGAGCCGTCCAGGCCGGGCCCGGCGTCGGCTCGCCGACGATGACCCAGCCGTCCGAGCAGCCATAGTTGATCCGCTGGCCATTGATGACGCCGGACGCGCCGGTGAAGAAGCTGCAGACGGTCCCGTCGGCAAGCTGCAAGAACCAGGGGTGGGTCCGGAGCGGTGGCGGCTCGGGGGATGGCAACGGCTCGGTCAGATTCATTTGGACGAAGGTATTGCGGTCCAGGGGATCACGAACGCAAAGCACCGCGGCGGAGTTGCCGGGAATCGTGAAGCACGGGTCCATCAACAGGTTGCCGGCAATGCAGCGGTAGGCATCGGCGCGGGTCGCGGCGAGCGAAGAGACGAAGCACTTGCCCGAGACCGGTTGGCTGGCGCTGGTGGGCGCCACGAAGTCGACGACCTGGGTGCTCGGGACGCGCGCGTCGCGCTTCTCCCAGTCGAATCGCGCGGTATTCAAACGCTCCTGGAGGCCGAACGGGCCGTTCACCCAGGTGTGAAAGCCATCGGTAAAGGCGGTGTGGTTATCCGCCTTTCGCCAGACCATCAGGCCGTGGGTGGTCGCTTGCAGTCCGTCGCCGTTCGAGGCATATTGCTCGTCGGTCAGGCAGTCGCCGCTCACGCTCGGGATCAGCGCGTGGAGCGTGCCGAAACCAAGGACGAGCTGGCAGTTGGCCGCCTGGGCGGTGGGCGTGGTGGCGCTCACCACGGCGAGTCCGGCGAAAAAGGTCAGCAGGCCGACGAGGACGAATTGGGCGCGCCGCATCGAAACACCTCGGCACACCATCGCAAGATCGTGGTGCGTTTCGCTAGCTACAACACGTGAGGAGGTGAAATCGTTTCGCTCGACTCCCGTCCGGCGCTTGCGATGCGCTCGGCAATCCGAACCAGATCCGAGGCGCCCTGGCCAGGCATCGCATCGGGTCCGGCCATCGCCGAGGAATCGCGGTCCCGCGCCGGACGACCGGGCAGATAGATTCGGAACGTCGCTCCCTCGCCCGGCCTACTCTCGACCGCGACGCTGCCACCGTGAGCCTCGACCATGTGCTTGACCAGCGCGAGCCCGATGCCACTGCCGGCGACCGGCGAGTCGATCGCCTCTGGCGCCCGGTAGAACATGTCCCAGAGGTGGGGAAGCGCCCCTGGCGAGATGCCCGGCCCGTGGTCCTTCACCTCGAGCAACGCGCGCCCATCCGGCTCGAGACTCACCCGAACCCGAACCAGGTCGCTCGGCGCGTAGCGCAGGGCGTTCGAGATGAGATTCGCGGTCACCTGGCTCAATCGCTGGGCGTCGCCGACGACGATCACCGGTCGGGGAGCCTCGACCACCAGGCGGTCGAACCCATGGCGCGGCGCGAAAATCTCGATCGTGTTCGTGACCACCGCGACGAGGTCGATCACGGTTGGCTCGAGGCGAAGCGTTCCTCGCCCAACGCGATTGAAGTCGAGCAGATCGTCGACGAGCCGCGACATCAGCCGGCTGCCGCGGTTGATCTCGCTGGCGATCTGCCGAACTTCCTCCGGTCCGAACGCCCGGGGCCGGTTCGCGAGCAGCTCGGCGTAGCCGTGGACCAACGAAAGGGGCTCGCGGAGCTCGTGGGAGACCGCGCCAAGCATCTCGCCTTCAACTCGCGCCATCGCGCGCAGCGCCTCGGCCGTGGCGTCGTTCTGGGTCTGCCGCTCGCACTCGGCAGGCGCGTGGCCCTTCCACCGCGCGCCCTGGCGCGATCCGACGAGCAGGAGCAAGGAAAGGGGGATCAGCGCGCCCAGCGCCGATCCCCAGACGATCGGTGCCAGCACCAGCTCCGACGCCCGGGTGTCCGCGAGCCAGGCGATCGCGAACGCGGCCAGCACGCCGGCGAGGATCACGCCGACGGTGAATCGAGGCGACACGCCGGTGGCCGATCCTCCGCCGGGGTGGCGTGGAAGGTGAGCCCAAGAGATCCGCCCGAATCTCGAATCCGGGCCTTCGCCAGGAGCGACCGTAGCCATTGCAACCTTTCCAGACGCGTCGTCGATCCGCTCACTTGTATGATCGTGAGATCTGGACCGGTTGGACATAGCAAGAAGGTCCACGCCCGCTGGGACAACATGGCTACGGCAGATCGATCATGAAGCATGCCGGATTTTGGCGCTGGCATCCCGGGCATCATCGGGCCGGGGGAAAGGTTGGGGTCCCGAGGCGGGCGCCGGGAGGAACCTCTAACCCCCTTCTCCAGGGGGAACCTTCGGCGCGGGGAGAGGAGCTTTGGACAACCGACCGGTGCCCTAGGACGATGCGTCCCGGTC
>JBOGTX010000869.1:0-11421 GCA_050695695.1 Chloroflexota bacterium | reverse complement strand
CTCCATCACCCCCAGGATTCGGTCGTCGCTGCGGATCGGGAACCCGAACGCGCTGTGCAGCCCTGGCTTCGCCGCGGCCTGCTCGCGCGGGAAGTTGACATCCTTCAGCACGTCCGGGATCCAGGTCGGTTTCCAGCTCGCCCAGACCCGCCCGGGCAAGCCTGCCCCCAGCGGCATTTGGGTGCTCCGGCTCCGAGCGTCGAACCGGGGTACGTCGACGGTCGGCGGGTGCCAGATCTCGACGCAACGGAGCGTGTTGGCGATCGGGTCAACGCTCCAGACCGCCCCCCACTCCCAGTCGAGGTTGGTGCAGACGACGCGACGAACCTCCAGCGTGGCCTCGGCGAGCGTCTTCGCCTCGGCGAGTACCCGGGCAACGGCGTACTGCGCGGCGAGGTGGCGCTCCGCCTGCCGGCGCTGGGTGATGTTCAGGAAGGAGACGGCGGCCCCGACAAGCTGCCCGTTCGCGACGATCGGCGCCGAGCTGTAGCTGACCGGCAGAGCCGACCCATTCGCCCGGGTGAAGACGTCGCTCTCACAGCGAGAGAGCCGCTCCCGGACCGCACCATCCCGCCCGGCTTCCCGCGCCCGGCCAACGGTCGGGGGGGTCCTCGACGGGGCCGATAGCGCTACGCCGCCGCATCGCGGACGGCTGGCTTCGGCCGGCGGTGTGCTCCAAACGGCTCTCCTGGCTGGCGGGGCCCTTGGGCTGGCCCTTCTTGGCGCGGGGCTCGGAATGCGGCGCGGAGTAGCTTGAGGGTCACCACCACCCGATAGGAGGCCTATTTCTACCAAATACCTCGACGTCGCTTCGCCGCTTGGCATGGCGGCTTACCCCGCGGCTCCGGGAGTCAGGCGCCTCCGTCAATTGCCCCGGGCCAACGCTTATCCTCCCGATTCATCTGATATCGCCAAGGGGGCGGTGCCGCGCGCTGCTGCCGGCGGCTCCCGCCTTCCGGAATCAGCCGGTCCGGCTTGCAGCGCCATGGCCAGGACTTCGGCAAGGTGGAGGGCCTGGCGATCGGTGGTCTGGGCGATCTGCTCCCGACAGCTGAATCCGTCGGTGATGATGAGGGTCTCCGGGGCGGCGGCACGCACGGCAGGCAAGAGCACCCGCTCGCCGGCGCCGATCGAGACGTCGTAGTGGGACTTCTCGAAGCCGAACGCACCGGCCATCCCGCAGCAGCCCGAGTCGAGCACCCGGAAATCGAGGCCCATTCTCTCCAGCAGCGTGGTTTCGGCCCCCATCCCCATCAGCGCTTTGTGGTGGCAGTGGCCGTGGACGAGCGCCGTCCGGCGCAGCGGCGGGGGCTGGTAGCCCGGGGCGTGGTCGGCAAGGAACTCGCTGAGCAGGAACGACTGACGGCTCAGACGGATGGCATCCTCGTCATGCGGGAAGAGATTGATCAGCTCATCGCGGAAGACGGCGACACAGCTCGGCTCCAACCCGACAAGGGGCACCCCGGCCCGGATGTGCGGACGCAGCGCGCGAATGATCTGCTGCAGGAGGAGTTTGCCTCGATCGAGCATTCCGAAGTCGTAGACCGGGCGACCGCAGCAGAGATTTTGCGCGGGAACCACGACCTGAAACCCGGCGGCCTCAAGGACGGCGACGGCGGCGATTGCGGTCCCGGGGAAGAAGTAGTTATTGAAGGTATCCGGCCAGAGGATCACCGGGGGCTTGTCCGGGTTACGGGCACCCCGCTCTCGGAACCAATCCTTGAAGGTATGCGCGGCGAAGGCGGGAATGCGTCGCCGGGGGGCGATGCCGAGCACGAGCTTCGCGAGGTCACTCAGCAGCGGCGCCCGGGTGAAGAAGTTTGCGAGGCCCGGGGCTCGCGAGGCAAGCCGGGCCCAGTAGAAGATGAGCCCGAAGGCGTAGGCGCTCGGCGGGCGGATCCGACCCGCGTAGTAGTGGGAGAGGAACTCGGCCTTGTAGGTTGCCATGTCCACGCTCACCGGGCACTCGCGCTTGCACCCCTTGCAGGCCAGGCACAGATCGAGCGCGTCCTTCACTTGCTCGCTCCGCCAGCCCTCGGTGATGGCCTGCCCTTCGAGCATCTCGAAAAGCAGGCGGGCACGCCCCCGGGTCGTGTACTTCTCCTCGCGGGTCACCATGAAGCTGGGGCACATCGTGCCGGTGTGAAGTTTTCGGCACTCGCCCACGCCGACGCAGCGCAGCGTCGCCCGGGCGAAACTCCCCCGATCGTCGGGAAACCGGAAGTGCGTGGCCAGCCGAGGCGGGTTGTAGCCGGTACCGAGGCGCAAGTCCGCGGTAATGGGGTAGGGATCGACAACCTTCCCCGGGTTCATCCGGTTATCAGGATCCCAGATGCCTTTGAACTCGCCGAACGCCCGGACCAGTTCCGGACCGAACATCTTCGGCAGAAGCGCCGCCCGGGCCTGGCCGTCGCCGTGCTCGCCGGAAAGCGAGCCGCCGTAGCTCACCACGAGGTCCGCCGCCTCGTTGACAAATGCGAGGAATTTCTGGATGCCCGGGGCACTGATGAGATCGAAGCTGATCCGGGCGTGGATGCAGCCCTGACCGAAGTGGCCGTAGAGCGATGCCTGGTAGCCGTAGCGATCGAGCAGCTTCTTGAGATCACGCAGGTAGTCACCGACGCGGTCCGGGGGCACGGCCGAGTCTTCCCAGCCGGGCCAGCGATCGGCCTCGCCGGGCGGATGCGCACTCGCGCCGAGCGCGGCCTCGCGGATCGCCCAGATTTGCTTTTGCTGGACCGGATCGGAGACCACCCGAATCGACGGCGGATTACTCACCCCACGCACCGCGGCGACGAGCTTTCCCGCGCCATCGTCCGCTTCCGCTGGAGTCTCGCCACCGAACTCGACCAACAGCCAACCTCCGCCATCCGGCAAGAGCGCGAGGGCGCGCGGGAACATCCCGTGTTGCTGCTCGTCGGCGACGACCGAGGCTCCCATCCCTTCCAGGCCGATGGGCCGGTGCCGCAGCACCTCGGTGATATGGTCGGCCGCGTGGAAGACGTCCGGGTAGCCCAGCACGACCAGCGTCCGTGCGGGCGGGCTGTAGGTCAGGTCAAGCGTGGCGCCGAGCACGGTGACGCAGGTGCCCTCGGTCCCGACTAAGGCACGTGCCACGTGGAACCCGTTCTCGGGGAGGAGCTGGTCCAGGTTGTAGCCGGAGACGCGGCGCGGAATTTTCGGGAACCGCGTCCGGATCTGCTCGGTGTAGCGATCGCGCAGGGCCTTGAGCTTGGCGTAGATCTCTCCTCGGCGGCCGCCTTCGCGGATGATTCGCTCCAGTTCCTCGTCACTTGTCCGGCCCACCCGCAGGCGCAGGCCGTCGTAGGTGAGGATCTCCAGCTCCTCGACGTTGTCGACAGTCTTGCCGGCCATCAGCGAGTGGACGCCGCAGGAGTCGTTGCCGATCATCCCGCCCAGGGTACACCAGCGGTGGGTGGCCGGATCTGGCCCGAAGGTCAGCTGGAAGCGCTCCGCTGGGTCCCGCAAGTCGTCGAGGATCGTCCCCGGTTCGACCCAGGCCCGCCGCTGCTCCGAATCGATCGCGAGGACGCGGTTCGCATACTTGGAGAAGTCGAGGACGACCGCGACGTTGCAAGTCTGGCCGGCGAGGCTCGTGCCTCCGCCGCGTGGGAGGATCGGCGCGCCGAAACGGCGACAGACGACGATCGCTTCGGAAGCGTCGTCAACGTCGCGAGGGATCACGACGCCAATTGGCAGTTGGCGGTAATTGGATGCATCGGTCGTGTAGAGGGCGCGGCTGCCCGCGTCGAAGCGCACCTCGCCCCGGAGGTGTGTTTTCAGGTCGGCCGCGAGCGCCTCCGCCGCCTGGGAGTCGAGCGGCGGGTAAGGGGATCCGACCTGCGCCGCGCGTGTCTGGTCCACAGGAGAACTCCTTCGTTGCTAGCCACGTCAATGCCGGACGTCCGTAGAGAGCTCTCGGATCCTGTCCACGGACTTCTGCTGGTGGGGTGGCGAGACGTCAGTAGGCCCGAGCGGGTCGTCGGTGCGCGACCAGTCGCCGCCGCTGCACGAACCGGGCCGGCGTGCGGTCCTCGATCCGGGTGCGCCCCGGATAGTGCCCTTCCCCCACCGACGGCGCTCCAGGAGCGATGCAGAGGCCTTTGTCCGCTCGTATGGTGGTATTGGTTCTGCAACGTGTGCAACGGAGGGGCGTTCGCGGCTTATCTCTACCTGTACCGCGTCCGCGCAAGGTCGCCGGAGGGCGCGCCGAGCATTTGCCGAGTCTTCGAGCACACCTTGCGCCTTTTTCAGGAACCGGGCTGGTTAGGCGGGTCCGGCATGAGCAACCGATCGGATCCGCGTGACGTCCTGATCTACGAGATCTGGGGCAACTTACCGTCGCTGCAGGCGTGGCTCACTTCCGAGGCCCGCCGGCAGGCGCACCGGGCGATCGCGCCACTCGTCGCGGGCCCGGCGCGCGAGGAAACGTTTCAGGATATCTGATCCCAAGGGCAAGCGGAAAGCTATCCAAGGCTGCACCAGCGATCGGCCCGTCGGATATCCTTCCCGCGTCAACGCCGAGGACGAGATGGGACAGTGTATATGCGCATCGTGGCGGTGATACGGCGCGAGCTACGTCTGCACGACAATCCACTGTTCCAGGATGCCGACGCGCATGCAATCATCCCGCTCTTCGTGTCCGACGATGCCCCCTCGGCGGGGCACAACGAGAATCTGACGTCTTTGTTCGCCTTCGCCTTAGCGCAGCTTGGTCAGTGCATCGCCGCTCTCGGCGGACGACTGTACTCGGTGCGTGAAGCGCAGCAGGAAGCGTTCTTTTCTCTCGCTCGTCCGGATCTGGTCCGGTTCTGCGACGACGTCAGGCCGCACGTGCGCGAGCGAAATGCCGCGCTGGTCCAATTGCTCGATGACCGGGGTATTCCCCATCAGACGCTGCGCGACCACTCGTTGACCCCGATCCCCGAACAACCCTTCACCACTTTCGCGCGTTTCTACAAGCACCACTTCCTGCCGTCCCTCGAGAACGAGATCCTGTCGTATCCGACGCCGCGGCGATTCGTCACGCCCGCGATCCCGGTGACGGAGGCGGCATTACCGATCGTAGTCACGCCAGCCTCCAAAGGCTGGCTCCGGACCGAGGGAGAAGTGCTCGGCATGTGGGCGGCATTCATCGAGCATCACCTGGCTGACTACAGTGCGTCCGCTGATATTCCCGCCGCCGGAGCAACCTCCCGGATGAGTCCCTACGTGGGCTGCGGTATCATCTCGTTACGGCGGATGTTCCGGGAGTCGCGCGGCGCGAGCGAGTCATTCGTGCGCAGCCTGGCGCGTCACGACTACTTCGCCCAGCTTCTGGCGCACTTCCCCGGGACCCCCGAGCATGCGCTGGACGATTCGTGGTGGCACTTCCCCTGGCGGCACGATTCGGGGGCCTTCGCGCGCTGGCAACAGGGCGAGACTGGCTTCCCACTCGTGGACGCGGGGATGCGGCAGCTGCGCCAAGAGGGATGGCTGGACAACCGCATCCGCATGGTCGTCGCGAGCTTCCTGACCCGGGACCTCCTCGTCGACTGGCGCTGGGGTGAGCAATACTTCGCGCGCCAGCTCGTCGACGCCGACCTGGCCCAGAACGTCGGCAACTGGCAGTGGGTGACCGGGTGTGGCGGCCCGGACTCGATCCACTATTTTCGCGTCCTGAACCCGCTCGTCCAGGCACAGCGCTTCGATCCCGCCGGGCTCTACACCCGCCGTTACCTTCCCGAATTGCGGGATGTCCCTGCCGCGGCGCTGACCCGTCTCGTCCGCCTGCGTCAAGCTGCCCCCGGCTATCCCCTCCCGATGGTGGATCTGGCCGCGGCCCGCCGGACGTTTATGGAAATCGCGCGCCGCGAGGTTCGGCGGCCAAGGCGGCGTGAGTGAGCGATGCGCCGCGGATCTACGCGTTGGGCCACTCGACGCGGTCGGTCGCCGAGCTTGTCGAACTGCTACGCCAGTACGGCGTAGTCACCCTCGCCGACGTCCGCCGGTTTCCGGGTTCGCGGCGCAATCCCCAGTTTAACCGCGAGACGGTGACAGAAGCGTTGGGAGCTTCCGGCATCAGGGACGGGCTACGCCCTTCACGCAGGGCCTCCACCTGCTGCTCCAGCTCCGTAACACGCCGCCGCAGCTCTCGCATCGGCTTGGACAGACGGCACCAGGAGATTCTCAACCTGGAATACGACCTCGACGTGCTCGGACACAAACCGGGCGCTTTGGCGGGAAGCAAAACAATGGAGTCGTGGCGCATGGGCCGCTGCTCAGGGACATGGGGTGCCGCAGCACATCGTTCTCAAAAGTATCGGCACCGTCGTGACCGTGGAAGTAGGTGGCATAGGCCGCCGTGGGATCAAAGTCATACCGAGGTCTGGGCGTGATGGAGAGGATGACCTGATTCCCATGCATTCGCTGATGGTTGACCCGTCTTAAGGTGGGCTTACCGTCCCTGGTGGTCTCGCTCGTTACTGTGCAGTAGGCTTCCTTCCAACCTGAGTAGGGCGTCTTTCCGGTGCAGCCCGCCACCGTAGCCGGTGAGGCTTCCGTTTGCGCCAAGGACCCGATGGCATGGCACGGCTATGGATACGGGGTTACTCCCTATAGCGTGTCCAACGGCACGCGCCGCCTCAGGGCGGCCAATGGAGCACGCCAGCTCACCGTAGGTGAGGGTCTTCCCGTAGGGTATGCGACAGAGCGCCTCCCAAACCTGGCGTTGAAAAGGTGTTCCCCTGAGATCCATTGGGACGTTGAACTGTTGCAAGCGTCCACGGAAATAGGCGTCCAGCTCCCGGGCCATCGTTTCAGTGTGCTGATTACGGCCGCTCTCTAGCTGAATACCGGCCTTCTCCAAACGGGCCAGGCGGGCGCGGATCTGGTCCTCTGGCTCGACGCAGATGATGCCCCGTTGCGATGCGATGATGAGGTAGGTCCCGAGAGGGCTGACATAGTGCTGCACCAGCAACGTCTCGATCTCAGGGTGGGGACCGTCTGGTTTGCAGATCTTACACGCCCGGTATCCCTGGGCTATGGCATCTTCACGGGACTGAAAGTGGACGCGGTTCTCTGGCTTGGTCCGCCGACCTGCCGGGCAGTCGGGGCGACAGTAGATGCGGGTCGTGCGGCAGCCGTTAATGGTCGTGGTTGAGCTAACGTCGATGGACATGGTCCCTTCCGCTTCATAAAATGGCTCCACTATATTGAGGATGTCACCGGCCATCAAGAATAGCTTTTTCTCCCACAACATTGATCCAAGTCATTCAGACCTCTTTGGCGTCTTCCCCCACGGCAGGGCGACCTGCGTCGGAGGCTAGCCGGTGTGCCCGAAGGGTTGGCTCGGAATTGATGCCCGAATATCCGTCGCGATCTGGTCGAGAGCAGTCATCATTTCGCGGAAGATGCTCGTTGCGTAGGTCACCCGCCGAGCACCTGCTTGCGCAGCGCCAGCGACCGAGATAAGCCCGCCGCGCCGGATCGTTACGTTGACCACTTGGACCGCCGCGACCAAGGCACGGATGGCCGCGGGGTCACTGAGACCGATGGGATAGATACAGTCCGCCCCCGCTTCCTGGTAAAGCCGGGCGCGCCGCAGGCCCTCGGCTAGCTGCGATTCCACGCTCTCTTCACGCCGGAAGAACACGTCCACTCTGGCATTGAGGAACAGATCGACGCCCCGGGCGCGTGCTTCGCGCTTCACAGCCGCCAGGCGCTCCGCCTGCACTTCGGCCGGCACCAGCCCCGGCGTCCCATGGTGACCCGTGTCCTCGAGATTCAAGCCGACCGCGCCGATGTCGATCAGCCGTCGAGCGATTTCAGATGGGGGCAAGCGGTATCCGGCCTCGAAGTCAACGGTGACTGGCACCGAGACGGCACGGACGATGCGGGCCGCGGCAGCGAGCATCTCCTCGACCGGGGCTGCCTCGTGGTCTGCGTAGCCGACGGCGGCGGCGACGCCTCCGCTCGTCGTCGCAATCGCCGGGAAGCCCGCCGCCTCGAAGCGTTGCGCGCTCGCCGCGTCCCACGCGTTCGCCATCACCAGTATTCCGGGACCGGCATGCAGGCCGTGAAACAATTGCGCTTTTGCCGCGAGCTGTTCCATACTGGTCATGGCGTTGCCCAACCTCCTGTGCTAACGATCATTTGCCCGGTCATTGCAGCTGGGTCCCTCCTCAAGCTAGGTCTCTCGCGAAAGCCTGCACCGATCTGATGTCAAGCGCCACCCGGCACTGGCGCAGCGGCTTCACCAGGGGTGTCCATGGGATGTCCTCCATGCAAGGGTAGCGTCCAGTGCCCGCGCAAAGCGTTCTCCGGGATCGGGGACCGTCGTCATGCTGAATCACCTTTCCCCTGGCCCGAGTTCCCCTTCCTGCTTAGCCTTACGGGCCGACAATGCTCAGAGCCATTATACTATCCGTATCCGCGAACGCGAAAGGCAACGCTGCAATCATTCAGGTACCCCTCTGAGCACCAGGAGCTTTTGAACTGGACCGAGTGGCCGCAACAACCAGGCTATCCCTGTCGGATTTCGGCACTCTCCAAAGTGCAGCGCGCGCCCGCCACCCGCACTCCCCGCGTGCCCGCGGAGCGTTGCCCGACTCCCCCCGAGGGCTCAGGCTCTGCCGCTGCACGTGCCGCTCCCCAGTTAATTGCGGCGTGGCCCACTAGAAACTGTCTGAAAAGGTCAGGGGCGAGCCAAACGGCGGGCCATGAGTCGACTCATTGTCGCGTAAATCAGGGTCTCGCCGGTTTCACAGAGCCGCTCATAGTCCTTGCTCAGGCGGCGGCTCTGAGATAACCATCCAAACGTTCGCTCAACAACCCACCTCCGTGGGAGAATCCCGCGGAAACCCTTGGGAATGATCGCGTCCCAGTCAATCACCGCATCCATTGGTGCCCAGACTCCTCGCGGCTTGGGCGGATGACGGACAACTTCGACGCTCCAGTGCAGATTCTCCTCAATCCAGGTTTTGCCCGTCCCGTTGTAGCCTTGGTCGACCCACACGTGAGCCAAGCGGGGGAAGTCCGCCTTCACCCCCTCCAAGACCAACGGAACCGCTGCCCGGTCTTGCAGATCGGCGCGATGCACCTTGGCTCGCAGCACTAAACCTTGGGTATCGACCAAAAGATGACGCTTTCTTCCGTTGAGTTTCTTGGCTCCGTCGTACCCCCGCACGCCGCCGACCCCGGTTGTCTTGACCGATTGGCTGTCAATAATGCTCGCGCTGGGTTGGGAATTGCGTCCCACTTTGACGCGTAAACGCTCACGGAGGGCAGTGTGAAGGCGTTCCCAGGTCCCGTCCAGGCGCCAGAGCCGAAAATAATGGTAGACGGTACGCCACGGAGGAAAGTCATGGGGCAACAAGCGCCATGCTTCTCCGCTCCGAATCAAGTAGAAGATCGCGTTGACCAATTCACGCCGCGTGTGCTTGGGGGGACGGCCACCCGGCTTTGGGGAGGGGACGTAGGGCGACAGAACTGCCCACTCCGCATCCGTCACATCCGTTGGATAAGCTTGTCGTGTTTCCTGCATAATATAAAGACTACCATTGCCCCTGACCTTTTCAGACAGTTTCTTAGTTACCGTCGACTGGAGTGTGGCGCGGATGCCGGAACTTTTCTTTGCGCTGGCGCACGGACTCCGCGCCCGATCAGTTGTACGCTCGAGGTGGATGGAGGTAGAACATCATGGCAACAAGTCCGACGAAGCACGATCACCAGGGGCCAACGCTTCTCGTGGCCTCCGAGTTGTGCCGCCGCGCCGGTCACCACCTAACCGAAGCGCCTCGCGGGCTGGGCGCCGACGACGCGATCGTCTGTGTTACCTGCACCGAGGACTGGGGCCACCTGAAAGGACTGCGAGACTGGCAGGAGAACTGCCCGTGCTGCTTTTCCGCGGCTCATCCCAACGGCCTGACTGACCTCGGTATCACCGCGGAGCTGCGGACGACCGGGGCCCACGCGGCCACCGCGGCGTAACCGACCTCGCGCCATGACCGTCGACGAAGCTCGGCGCGTCACGACCGACGTGTCCGATATTGATCCGGTAGTCTTCTTCAGGCAGGACAGAGAATGGTCACCACGGGTCTGCTCTCCGGGCCGGGAAAGTTACCGGTGACGTTCGAGCTGCCAGCGGCGATCTGGGCAGATCAAGTCTGGCTCTGTGGCGACTTTAATCAATGGGATCCGCACGCGACGCCCATGGCGCAAGACCGCGTGACCGGCGCGTGGCGCGTGACGCTGGAGCTAGACGTTGGACAGCGTTACGAGTTTCGCTATTTACTGGGACCGGATGATTGGATTACTGATTGTAGCTGTGGCGTGACGGTTCCGAACCCGTTCGGATCGCGGAACTCGATCGTCGATCTGTCGGGTCTCCTCAATGGTGACCAGGGGCCGATCCAACCATCGACTAACGTACAAAGCAGCGTGGTCGGCGCGGCAAGCGCGCTTGCTGGTTTCGGATTAGGACTGGCACCGGGCCTGACGTCTGGGGGGATGCATGTTGCAGAGATTGCTCGTCGGCCTTGACGGGTCGGCACTGGCGGAGTCATCATTGCCTTATGTCGAGGTACTTGCCCGCGCGAGTGGAGCCACGGTCACCCTGATCCAGGTCGTCGCGGAAAGCGATGCCAGCCCGGTGCAGGGCGCGAATCCCTTGCTCATGCCCTTCATGGTTGCCTACCCGACCGGTGATCCGCGAGCGGAAAGCGTCGCCCAACGCGCCGAGCGCCTCGCACCGGCGGCTTACCTGGACGGCATCGCCGAACGCCTGGGCCGGCGCGGAGTGGTAACCGAGACGGTCGTTGTCAGGGGGCGGCCGGCGGACCTGCTGAGCGCCGAGGCGGTCTCCCGCCAGGCTGACCTGATCGTCGTTGCCACGCACGGCCACTCCGGCCTGCGACGATGGGTCTTCGGGAGCGTCGCCGAGGCGGTGCTCGCGCGAAGCCCGGTGCCGGTCTTGATGGCGCGTGCCTGGATACCACCCCATTCACTGTTTCCGGCTGATGGGAGGCCGACGATCGTGACACCGCTCGATGGCTCACCCTGCGCCGAGGCCGCGCTTCCGTTAGCCCAGGATCTTGCCAGGTTGCTCGGCGCCACCCTGTGCCTGACGCGGATGGTGGCCTTGCCCCACGTTTCCCCGAGCCTGGAAATGGAGGTGGTCGTCGAGTACAGTCCGAATTACCGGAGCGAGCTCGAGCGGGGTGCGTGTGATTATCTGGTCTCCGTTGCCGCGCGGGTGCGGGCGACCGGGGTGGACGTCGACACATCCACCAAATTCTCCGACCCAGCGAGCGGGATCCTGGCCAGCGCGCACGAGCGCGAAGCGGGGCTGATCGTGATGGCGACCCACGGACGAACCGGCCTGGCGAGTACCCTGCTGGGAAGCGTCTCCCTGGAGGTGCT
>JBOGTX010000868.1:0-6646 GCA_050695695.1 Chloroflexota bacterium | reverse complement strand
GGTTTGGCGACACCTCACGACTGACGATCGTCTGGAGGGCGGTCACGATCTGAGCGCCGACGACGATCGGGTCGACCGTCCGGTGGGGCGACGCGGCGTGCCCGCCCTTGCCGTGAACGGTGATCGTGAAGCGATCCGACGACGCCATCGCCAGGCCCGGTCGCAGCGCGACCTGCCCGACGTAGCGCTCGGTATCGACGTGCAGGCCAAAGGCGGCGTCGACTGTTGGCGCGTCGAGCACGCCATCCTCGATCATGCGAAGGGCGCCGGCGCCACCTTCCTCCGCCGGTTGGAACATGAACTTGACGGTGCCGAGAATCTGCTGGCGGTGATCGGCCAGCACCCGCGCGACCCCGAGCAAGATCGCGGTGTGCGCGTCGTGGCCACAGGCGTGCATGACGCCGGGCTGTCGCGACGCGTAGGGGGTCTGATTCTCCTCCCGGATCGGCAGCGCGTCCATGTCAGCCCGAAGAAGGACCGTCTTGCCGGCCGCGCGTCCACGCAGCAGGCCGACGACTCCGGTCCCGCCGACGCCGGTCCGCACGTCAAGTCCGAGCTCGCGCAGGCGGGCCGCCACCAGGGCGCTGGTGCGCTTTTCTTCGTAGGCAAGCTCGGGGTGCTGGTGAATGTCGCGGCGGTCGGCCACGACCCCCGGCCCAATCTCATTCGCGGCGTCCCGTAGATCGTTCGGCAAAGGCATCCATCATCTCCTATTGTCCATTCTTTCATTATATACGGCGGTTGCGTCCACAAGCGCTCGCTCGTATAATTGAGAGCAAGTCCAACGACGGACTGGTGGCAACCCGACGAGGGATTCGATGACGAAACGACACATCCTCATCGCGGATGACGATTCTTCGATTCGCAGCCTGCTACACACGTTCCTCGAAGGCGAAGGATATACCATCAGCGAGGCCCGAACCGGCGGCGAGGTGATCGGGCTTCTCTCGGACGGCAAAGGGATCGATCTCCTCATCGTCGACCTGCGCATGCCCGAATTGAGTGGCATGGATATCCTCCAGCGCATCAACGACCAGGACCTTGGCGTGCCGGTCGTCTTGATGACGGCCTACGGCACGTCGAACATCGCGATCAAGGCGATTCAGCTCGGGGCGTACGATTACATCACCAAGCCGTTCGAGCTGGAAGACGTGCTCGTCGCGATCCAGCGCTTTTTCGAGTATCAGGAGCTGACCGCCGAGGTCAAGGCCCTGCGCGTCCAGGTCGGCGCCCGCGATCCCGCCGAGCGCATCGTCGGGCGCAACGCGCGCATGCTCGAGATCTACAAGACGATCGGCAAGGTGGCTCGGACGGACGCGACAGTTCTGGTGACCGGTGAAACCGGGACCGGCAAGGAGCTGGTCGCCGAGACGCTCCACGTGAACTCATCTCGCCGCACCGCGTCGCTGATCAAGGTGGCCTGCGCGTCGCTCCCCGAAACCCTGCTGGAGAGCGAGCTGTTTGGCCACGAGAAGGGCTCCTTCACCAGCGCCTACACCCAGCGCAAAGGGCGATTCGAGCTCGCCCACAAGGGCTCGATCTTCCTGGATGAAGTCGGCGAGATGTCGCTGGGAACGCAGAAGAAGCTCCTGCGCGTGCTTCAGGAGCGCGAGTTCGAGCGGGTCGGGGGCAGCACGCCGATCAAGATCGACACCCGCGTGATTGCCGCGACCAACAAAGACCTGCTCTCCGAGGTCGACGCCGGCCGTTTCCGCGCCGACCTCTATTACCGCTTGAACGTCATCACCATTCCGATGCCCCCACTCCGCGATCGCAAGGACGACATTCCGTTCCTGATCGAGCACTTTCTCGACAAGCACCGCTTCGCGCCAGCCGCGCCTCCGGCGAAGATCACCGATCGGGCGATGGAGCGGATTCTGCGCCACGACTGGCCAGGCAACGTGCGCGAGCTCGAGAACACGATCGAGCGCGCGGTGGTCCTGGCCCAGGGCGACGTGATCACTCCTCAGCACCTCTTGCTCTCTCCGACCTCGACGAACCGGATCGTCGACCTCGCCGAGCGCCTCCGCTCCGGCACGTCCCTCAAGGATACCCTGGCCGACGTCGAGCACCGGATGATCGTCGAGGCGCTCCGGCAGGCCAGAGGAGACCGTGGGGCCGCGGCCGACGCGCTGAGCGTCCAACGCCGGGTGCTCCTCGTCAAAATGAAGGAATACGGCATCTCGGACTCGGCGGACGAGCCGGTCGGCATGCTCAACTCGTAGCGATCGGTCGCGCTCGCCAACGCCCACTCGACCCGCGAAGGTCGCCGGTTTCGAACTCTTGACAACGCCGCGCGCATGATTATCATGATAGTAGATCATTCGTTCGGTTTTTGAAGCCTTCGGAATGGAGATAGTACCGTGGTGAAGCGAGAGTTCATTGTCGAGCGCCAGGGACGTTCTTTCGTCCTCTACGCGGGATTATTGGATCTGGCCCACAGCCAGGGTCTGCGAGCGGTCCGGACCAGCTTGCTCCAGGTCCCGAGCGAGGACAACGGCCAGACCGCGATCGTTCACGCCGAGGTGGACACCGATCGTGGGACCTTCTCGGGAATCGGCGACGCGAGTCCGGCGAACGTCGCGCGAGCGATGCTGACCTGCACGATCCGCCTGGCGGAAACCCGGGCCAAGGCGCGCGCGCTGCGCGACGCGGTCAACGTCGGCGTCACCGCCTTCGAGGAATTGGGCGATACCGACGAAACGCCGGTCCTGCCGCCGATCGACGGGCGCGCTCCGCTCGCCAGCGACGAGCTTGTCTCGGGGCCGCGCCAGCCAACGACCACCTCGGGACTCGCGACGCCGGCCCAGGTTCGCGCCATCTATTTGATCGGTCGAGACCAGCACAACCTGACCGAGGCCGAGGTCGACGAGCGGTCCGGCACGCTGTTTGGCGCCGCCCCGCACGAGCTGAGCCGAAAACAGGCTTCCGAGTTCATCACCGGACTCAAGGGCAGCCGCTAACCAACGGGCGGGCGAGGCGCCCGCGCTCCCGGGTTGCCTGCCTTCTTGGCACGGTTCTTGCCCGTTAGCTCTTTTCCGATAATAGGGAGAGCACGTGTCCAACGACGAGCGGAAGGGCGGTACCCAGCGGCGATCGTCAGGGAAGGGGGCACGCGCCCCCCGACCTGACGCGGCGCCGGCGAGTGGCGAGATGAGCGACGCGGCGCGCGATCTTCCACGGATGGTCCAGGTCGCGCTCGCCCCGGTCCAGGTCTACGGGCTGATCGTTTCCTCCGATCAGGAGGGCGTCGTCGCGCTCGACGGCGCCGTTCGCACCGACCAGGCGCGCCGGAACGCCGAGCAACTCGCGTGCGAGGTGCCCGGCGTGCGCAAGGTCGTGAATCGATTGAACCTCAATACGCTCGTCGGCTCGATGCCGGTCAATCGAGCGGTCGATAGCCCCGAGCTCGCCGCCGAGATCGAGCTCACCAACTTTCACGTCGTCGCCGGCACCGAGGATCGCTTCAACGAATCGATCGGCACGACCGATACCGCGATCGCGACCGACGAAGCCATTCCCTACTTCGCGCCGACCGATCCGCCAACCCGCCGGGCGCCGCGCCGCGAAGGAGGGTACACCGTGGTCGGCGGGTTCTCGGAGACGGCCCTGGATACGCCGATCGACCTCGAGCAGCTACCCCGCGCCCTGACCGACGGCGACGACGAGATCGCCCGGCGGGTCCGCCTCGCCTTGAAAGAGGATGCCGGCACCGCCGACCTTCCCATCCACGTCGTCGTTCGTCGGGGAGTGGTGCGCCTCCGTGGCGCGGTGCCGTCGTTGACCGACGCTGAGCTCGCCGAGGAGGTCGCGTCACGGGCGCCGGGCGTCCTCGACGTCGAAGAGAAGCTCGATGTGGTGGGCCTGTAGCGCAGCGGGGCGAGGCACGGAAATTGCACCGGCTTCCATCGGCCGCCATCTCAGGTTCGATTTGCCATTGAAGAAGCAAAGCGGCATGGCCGAGCCTTCAATTGACGTCAAGCGCCAGATCGCCGGGCTGATCGCGATGATCGCGCACGATCTCCGAGGTCAAGTCACCGCGATCAAAGGATTCAGTCAGCTCGCGCTCCGACGGGCCGGCCCCTCATCCGAGGTCGACGGCTACCTGTCGGTGACGATCGCCGAGGCCAACCGCATGGCCGCCTTGATCGACGATCTGGTACTCTTCAGTCAGATCGAGGTCCAACCGACGATTCGGGTCGAGCCGATCGACCTCCGGGAGGTGCTCCGGGCCGCGACCGAGCGAATAGAGCATTTAGGCATCGTCCCCGACCTGGCGGTCGAAACCGAGGCGGAGAGCCTCGTCGCCTGGTGCGACCCCACCCTGACCACGCGGGCGCTCGCGCTGGTCATCAGAACGGCCTGCCGGTACCAGGCCGGCAGCGGACCATTGGCGATCACCATCCGACGGGAGCGCGGCGAAACGATCGTCGCGGTGCGATCGACCAGCAGCCTGGCGGCCGATAAGTTACGAGCCCTGCGACGGGTGATTGGCGTCGTGGACGACGACCCGGCCGACGAGATCAGCCCGAGTGGACTCGGCCTCTACATGTCCCACCGACTCATCGCCCGGCAAGAGGGCCGGATCTGGATCGAGCAATCGCCGGACCGGGGCACGACGTTTGGGATCGCGCTCCCCGGAGACATCGCCGAACGCGAGACATCGTCGAGAGGAGATCGCTAAGTGGAGCTGACTCAAGACGCCTCGGCCCAGATGGGGATGAAGGTATCCCCGCGTCTCGTCGCCGCCAGTTACATCCTCGAGCTATCGTCACAGGAGCTCCAGCAGGCGATCGCCCAGGAGATGTCCGAGAACCCGGCGATGGAGCTGGTCGAGAAAGAGACCTGTCCAGCCTGCGGCGGCCCCATGCAGGGCAGCATCTGCCCGGCCTGCCTCAGCCAGCAGAAGGCCACGCCCACCGGGCCAGACAACGACTACGATAGCTCGGATGATTACATCAACGACCTGAATCTCTCGGCCCCGGCGCCGGAAGACGACTTCGACCCCTTTACCCAGGTTGCCGCGCAATTGAGCCTGGCCGAGCGACTCCTGAATGACCTGCAGACGATGCTTCCGAAGACCGACATGGCCGTCGCGACCTATCTCGTCGGCAATCTGAACGACAACGGCTACCTTCAGTGCACCGTGGACGAGGTGACCCATCAGCTCGACGTCACGATCGAGGCGGTCGAGCGAGTTCTGGCGGCGCTCCAATCGCTCGAGCCGATCGGCATCGGCGCGCGGAATCTGCGCGAGTGCCTGATGATTCAGATTGCCTACCTCGAAAGCGAGCACATCGTCTGCCCGGTCGCGTCTCAGATCGTCGAGTCGCACCTCCAGGAGCTCGCCGAGCACAAGTTCAACAAGATCGCCAACGAGCTCGGGATCGCCGCCGAGGCCGTCTCCGAGGCCAGCGAGTTCATTCGCCACCGTTTGAACCCCTACCCGGCCCAGGGCTACGGCGCGCCCGATCCCAGCATCGCCGAGACCCGCTCGACGATCATTCTCCCCGACGTCATCATTAGCGAAGCCGAAAAGGACACCTTCGACGTCGAGGTCATCGAGTCCAAGCGCTTCTTCCTTCGGATCACCCCGCTCTACCAGCAGCTTGCCGCGAACCTCGAGCGGGAGCCGGACCGCTTCACCGAGGAAGAGAAGCGCCACATCAAGCAGTACGTGTCACGCGCCAAGCTCTTCATCGCGAATATCAACCAGCGGCGCCAGACCCTCCAAAAGATCACCGAGTACATCGTCGAGGCTCAGAAGGAATTCCTGATCAGCGGAATTCGGCACTTGAAGCCGCTCACCCGGGCGGCGGTCGCCTACCACCTGGGCATGCACGAATCGACGGTTAGCCGCGCCACCGCCTCGAAATACGTCATGCTGCCGAGCCGCAAGGTCATCCCCTTCAGCGACTTCTTCACCGCATCATTGAGCGTCATGGACGTCATCAAGGAGCTGATCGCCAGCGAGACCGCGCCGCTCACCGACCAGGAAATCGCCGATGAGCTCGCTCGGCGTGGCATCGTCATCGCGCGCCGCACCGTCGCGAAGTATCGTGAGCAACTGAGCATCCTCCCGTCGTCGCTGCGCTGAAAAGCCAAAAAGCCAGCGCCGCGTTTGACATTCCAGGGTCGCTCCGCTAGGATCCTCACCAGTTTTGCCTTTTCGAGGATGCGATGAGACTCTGGGGCGGGCGATTCGACGCCGAGCCCGATCGGCTGGTCCAGGAGTTCACCCAGTCGATCGACTTCGATCAGCGGCTCTTCCGTCAGGACATTCTGGGCAGCGTCGCGCACTGTCGCATGCTCGCGCGCCAGGGCATCATCGGCGCCGACGAAGCGACGGCGATCGAGAACGGCCTCCGTCAGGTCGACAACGACCTCGCCGAGGGCCGGGTCGTCTTCGATCACGCGCTCGAAGACATTCACACCCACGTCGAGTCGCGCCTGCGCGAGCTGATTGGACCAACCGCCGGCAAGCTCCACACCGCGCGCAGTCGGAACGACCAGGTCGCCCTCGACCTGAGGCTTTTCCTCCGCGAGGTCGTACTGGACACGGTCGGCGCGCTGGCCGCGCTTCAGGAAACGCTCCAGGAGCGCGCCACGACCTGGCAGGGCGTGGTCGCGCCGGGCTACACCCATC
>JBOGTX010000867.1:0-2479 GCA_050695695.1 Chloroflexota bacterium | reverse complement strand
AACGGCATCGTCGGCGGCGGCATGGGCATCGCGACCGGCGCCGGCCTCTCATCCAAGATGCGCAACAGCGGCCAGGTGTGCGTCTGCTTCTTCGGCGAAGGCGGCAACAATCAGGGTGCGCTGCACGAAAACGCGAACATCGCCGCGATCTGGAAGCTGCCGGTGATCTACTTCTGCGAGAATAACCAGTACGCCATGTCGATGTCGGTCACCAAGGCGACCGCGGTCGCCGACATCGCCGAGCGCGCAAAGGCTTACAACATGCCAGGGGTCAACGTCGATGGCATGGACGTGCTGGCGGTGTACGAGGCCACCAAGCAGGCGGCAGACCGCGCCCGGGCCGGCGAGGGGCCAAGCCTGATCGTCTCGACGACCTATCGCTTCGAGGGCCACAACATCGGTGATCCGCAGCCCTATCGCACCAAGGACGAGGTCGAGTCCTGGCGCAAGCGCGACGGGATCGATCGCTTCGGGCGCTACCTGATCGACGAAAGGATCGTGAGCGCGGCGGAGATCGAGCAGATCAGCCAGTCGGTCGAGCAGAAGATCGAAGCGGCGGTCGAGTTCGCCCGCCAGAGCCCGGAGCCGGACCTGGCATCGTTGGAGGAAGACGTCTATGCCTGAGCTGACGCTGGCGCCGACCGGCTCCCCCGCCGCGACCCGCGAGATCACCTACGTGATGGCCCTGAACGAGGCGCTGCGCGAGGAGATGCGTCGCGACTCTCGCGTCTTCGTGATGGGTGAAGACGTGGCGATCTGGGGCAACAAGGGCGGCGTCTACGGGGTGACAACCGGCCTCTTCGACGAATTCGGCGCCGAGCGGGTGCGCGACACGCCGATCTCGGAAGAGGGGATCGTCGGCACCGCGGTTGGCGCGGCGGTCACCGGCATGCGCCCGGTCGCCGAGATCATGTACATCGACTTCATGGCGCTGGCGATGGATCCGCTGGTCAACCAGGGCGCCAAGCTCCGGTACATGTTCGGTGGAAAGGCCCGGGTGCCGGTGGTCATCCGGACCCAGGAAGGCGCCGGCCGCGGCATCGCCGCCCAGCACTCCCAGAGCCTCGAAGCGTGGTTCATGCACATTCCCGGGATCAAGGTGTGCATTCCTTCCACGCCGGCCGACGCCAAGGGCCTGCTGAAGACGGCGATCCGCGACGACAATCCGATCATGTTCATCGAGCACAAGATGCTCTACGCGACGAAGGGGCCGGTGCCGACCGAGGAGTACCTGATCCCGCTCGGCAAGGCCGACGTGAAGCGCGAGGGCAAGGACGTGACGTTCATTGGCATCCACACGACGGTGCGTCACGGGCTGGCCGCGGCCGAGAAGCTGGCCGCCGAGGGAATCAGCGTCGAGGTGATCGACCCGCGCACCCTGGTGCCGCTCGATATCGAGACGATCGTCAACTCGGTCAAGAAGACCGGTCGGGTCGTCATCGCCCACGAGGCGTACTCGCGGGGTGGCGTGGCCGGCGAGATCGCCATGCAGATCATGGAGAATGCCTTCGATTACCTGGACGCGCCGATCGTTCGGGTGGCCGGCCGCAACGTGCCGATTCCGTACAACCTTCGCCTGGAGCGTGCCGCCGTCCCCCAGGAGGACGACGTCCTCAACGCGCTGCGGAACATCGTGCCAACGTAGGGGGAGGAACCAACGATGGTGATCGCGAGTGAGCCGCGGACCGAGACCTTTGCCGAAAAGGTGGCGAAGCTGCGGGCGATCGATACCGACGTCCACAACGACCTGCCGAGCTATGCCGAGCTGAAGCCGTTCCTCGCCCGGGAGTGGCACCCGTGGATCGAGAGCGGCGGGCCGGGCTTCGCCGCCCGCGCCTACGCCAACACCGGCTCGGGGCGCATGGACGACGCGGTGCGCGAGGAAGACGGGCTGTGCGCGGGCGATCCCGACTGGGTGATCCAGCAGCTCCTCGAAAAGTATCGGATCGACCTGGGAGTGTGCACCGGCACGATGACCGGGGCGAGCATCCAGCACAACGCCCGCTTCTGCACCGCGCTGGTCAGTGCCTACAACGACTGGGAGCTGGCGAAGTGGGTCTACCCCTACGACTGCTACAAGGGCTCGATCCACCTCGCGCCCCAGGACCCCGAGGCGGCGGCCAAGGAGGTCAACCGAGTGGGCGACGATCCTGGCATGGTGCAGGTGCTGATGGCGAGCGCGGCCCGGATCCCCTACGGCAACCGGTTCTACTGGCCGATCTATCGGGCGGCGGTCGAGCACGACCTGCCGGTGGCGATCCACGTCGGGGCGGAAGGGACCGGCGTCGCCAATCCCCCGACCGCGGTCGGCTACCCCTCGTCCTACCTGGAGTTCCACACCGACCACTCCCAGACGATGATGGGTCATTGCGTGAGCCTCGTCTCGGAAGGAGTCTTCGATGTATTCCCGACGCTCCGCTTCGGCTTCATCGAAGGCGGCATCTGCTGGGCGCCGTACGTGATGTGGCGTCTCGATCGG
>JBOGTX010000866.1:0-4108 GCA_050695695.1 Chloroflexota bacterium | reverse complement strand
CTCCTGGTCCGCCTCGGGTCGCCGACCGTCCGAACTGGCGCGACAGATGGGTCCAGGCGCCGGCCAGCCTCGGCATCAGGTACTCGTACTCGGCGAGCTCGACTTGCAGCCGCCCTTCGTGGGTGCGGGCGCGCTGGGCGAAGACGTCGAGGATCACCTGGGAGCGATCGATCACCGCCAGGGCGAGCGCCTCTTCCAGGTTGCGCTGCTGGCTCGGGGACAGCTCGTCGTCGAAGATGACCACGTCGGCGCGCTGATCGGCGGCCAGCTCGCGGATTTCTTCGACTTTTCCGCGCCCAACCAGGGTCGCCGGATGGGGTGTGCGCAACCGCTGCCGGACCGACCCGATCACCGCGAATCCGGCGTTGCGCGCCAGTTGGTCCAGCTCGCTCAGCGAGTCCGTCACTGACCAGAGGCCGTTGGTCGCCTCGAGGTCGACGCCCACCAGAATTGCCCGGGGTGGGCTCCGGCGCGTTTCGCTCAGACGGCGCGAGCCGGTCGCGATCGACTGTTCCGTATCTGCCTCCTTGATCATTGGAATTCAGCTACCCGTCATTCATGGGAGTTCAGCCACTCATCGTGCGATTCCGGCCACTCGCCGGTGAAAACGACCTCGGCCGGCCCGGCCATCAGGATCTGGCCGTCTGGGCCAACCCGAAGCTCAAGCTCGCCACCCGGTAATCGCAGGGTCGCGCGGTCGCCAACCAGCCCCTTGCGTCGGGCGGCGGCGAAGACCGCGCAGGCGCCGGTGCCGCAGGCGAGGGTCAATCCCGCGCCGCGCTCCCAGACTCGGACGTCGACTGCCTCCGGATTGACGACCCGAGCGATCTCGAAGTTCACGCGCCGCGGGAAACGCGCGTCGTGCTCGACCCGTGGCCCGACCTGCTCGAGGGGAAACTCGCCGACGTTCCCGTCAAGAAAGTGGATCGCGTGGGGATTTCCCATCGACACCGCCGTCAACGAGAGTCGCCAACCGTCGACGTCGAGGGGAAGGTCCACCACCTCGGCCCCCTCGGCTAGCACCGGAATGTCGGCGGGCGCGAGCCTCGGGGTGCCCATGTCGACCACGACGCGGCGAAAGGCCCCACCCTCGGTTTGAATCTCGAGCTGCTTGATCCCGGCGCCGGTTTCGACCGACAGCCCCGGACCTCGCGCGTCCTTCGAGTCGAAAAGGTAGCGCGCGAAGCAACGAATGCCATTGCCGCACATCTCCGCCTCGGAGCCGTCCGGGTTGTACATCACCATGCGGTAGTCGGCGGCCGCCGAATCGAGGACGAGCAGGATGCCGTCGGAACCGATCCCAAAGTGCCGATCGCAGACCGCCCGGGCGATTTTCGGCCAGTCGCGACGCCGCCGGTCGCGGGCGTCGACCAGGACAAAGTCGTTGCCGGTGCCGTGCAGCTTGGTGAACTTCATCCGGAGGCCTCCATGGCAAGGTTCAGGTCGCGACCGCATCGGCGGTCGATCAGAGCGAGGCTCGCCTCGAGGTTCGTCGCGCCCGCGTCAAGCCAATTGATGAGCGGGTCGTTCAGCCGGAACCAGTTGGCCTGTTGTCGGGCGAAGCGATGGGTCTCGAACTTGATCCGCTCGATCGCCGAGCCAAGGTCGAGCGTCCCGCCCAGATAGGCGGCGATCTCGCGATATCCCAGGCCGGCCAGCGCGGGCCGCTCGGGTGAGCAGCCGGCCTCGATGACCCGCCGGGTCTCCTCGATCAGCCCGTCTTCGATCTGCCGATCGACCCGCTGATCGATGCGGCGGTAAAGATCGTCGCGGCTTCGGGCTAATCCGATGGTCAGCACGTCGTAGCGCGGCTGGCGCCCCTGGAAGTCGGAGAAGAGCCGCCCCGATTTCTCGACCACCTCGATCGCCCGGACGACGCGGCGCAGGTTTCGGGCGTCGATTCGGCTCGCCGCGCGCGGGTCGAGGTCCGCCAGCCGGTGGTGCAGGGTGTCGGCACCACGTTCCCGCGCGAAGGCTTCGAGCTCGCGTCGAAGCGTCGGGTCCGGGGCGACCCGGGGCAGTTGGACCCCGTCGACCACCGCGCGCACGTAGAGACCGGTGCCGCCAACCAGGAGCGGCAGGTGGCCCCGGCCGAGAATCTGGTCGATTGCCCGGTAGGCCCGCTCCTGGAATTCGGCGAGCGAGAAATCATCGCCGGGATCGACGACGTCGATCAAGTGGTGCGCCACCCGTCGCTGCTCGTCGAGAGTTGGCTTGGCCGTGCCGATCTCGAGGCCACGGTAAACCTGCCGGGAGTCGGCGGAGACGATCTCGGCCGACCGTCGCCCGGCGATCCGGAGCGCGAGGTCGCTTTTTCCGACGGCGGTTGGCCCGACGATGGCCACGATCGTTGGCTTCAGGTCGATCCTCGATCGAAGTGTTTCCTATCATTATAATAGTTTCGCAGCGATCGCGTTTGCCCATGGCGGCCCGAACGTGATACAATCTGAAGGCAATCGGGGTGTGGCGCAGTCTGGTAGCGCACCTGTATGGGGTGCAGGTGGTCGCCCGTTCGAATCGGGCCACCCCGACCCGCGAGGGCCTTGCAGCGTAATGGTTCCAGGATGGACCGGCGCCGCGAGGCCCTTTTCGTTTCTCCACGGTGAGCTCGGGATGGGTGGCGCGGCGGCCAACCGGCTCGGTCGCGGAGAAGCCGCTAGCGAGCGCTGGCCGGGACGGCGAAGCGCTGGGCGCCGAACCCGGCGATCGGGAGCGCGGTGCGCCCGAGGTCGATCAGCTCGGCGATCGCCCGGGCGGTCGCCGGCGCGGAGAGAATGCCCATGGTGAAGTGGCCGGTCGCCCAGTAGAGCCCGCCGAGCTCCGGATCGGCGCCGATCAACGGCTGGTGGTCCGGGCACATTGGGCGAAGACCGGCCCAGGCGTCGAGGAACCGCGCCTGCTCCAGCGCTGGCAGAATCCGGGCGGTGCGCTGGAAGAGACCGGAGATGGCTCCGGCGATCACGTCCTTGTCGAACCCGACGTCGTCGACCGTCGCCCCGATCAAGGTGCGGCCGTCGGCACGCGGAACGGCCGAGCCACCCGGACCGGCCACCAGGTGATTCAGCGGCATCGCGCCACGGTCGACCGCCAGCATCTGCCCCTTGGCCGGCCGCACCGGCTGTCGAGCCCGTGGATCGACGAGCCCGGACCAGCTGCCGGCGCAGTTAACGACGATCGGGCTGGCTACCTCGCCATTCGGCGTTTCCACTCCGGTCACCCGGCCGCCCTGGACACGTAGCCCGGTGACCGGTCGATTCTCGAAAAGGTCTCCGCCGGCGCGACGCACCGCCGAGCCGAGCGCGTGGGTGAGGCGGGGATTGTCGACCAGCCCGTGGTCGGGAAAGAAGATCGCCGCCTGAACGCCCGGGCTGAGCGAGGGCTCGGCGGCGCGGGCGTCGGCCCCGGAGAGCCACTCGGCGCGGATGCCGGCCGGCGCCTGCCGCGCGAAATCCTGGCGGAGGCGCGCGACGTCCTCCTCGGAGAAGCCGACGACCAGGCGGCCATTGACCCGAAATTCGAACGCCTCGCCGGTCGCCGCCCGCACTTCCTCGACGAACGCCGGGTACAGCTGGTTGCTGAGATCCCAGAAGCGCAGCAGGTCCGGCGACAGGCCCGACTCGGCTTCGGGAATGAAGATGCCGCCGGCCGCCGAGGACGCCTCGCCGCCAACCCGCCCGCGCTCGAGCAGGGCCACCGTTCGCCCGGTCTGAGCCAATCGCCAGCCGACCGAGCAGCCAATGATCCCCCCGCCGATGACGACAGCGTCGTATCCGTAAGCCACGTTTCGCTCCTCCAAAGTGATCGAGCCCGCTTATCGTAGGCCGCCTCGCCGGGTCGGTCAAGCCAGCGCGCGGCCATGCTCGGCCCGGTTTTCCGATCGTATATAGTGTGAGCTGAGTGGCACGCCCGCGCCATGCCAACCAGGCGGGTGCATCGAGGAGGAGTCGTCATGGATGGTCGTGGGCCGATCCGGCCGCTGCCGTCGGCCGAGGCATATCGCAGCGAGCTGGGGATCGACGACGTTCGCTCGCAGACGGTGCGTCTGGCGATCGTCGGCATTCTGATTCTGGTGCTCAGCTCGCTGTTCCTGTCGGTGTTCGACCTGAAG
>JBOGTX010000865.1:0-7349 GCA_050695695.1 Chloroflexota bacterium | reverse complement strand
GCTGTGACACGCCAGAACGTCGAAGTAGCCGTGATTTGCCGCCGCGCTCGGGTCCGCCTGGACCTGCGCCAGGAATTGCGGGAAGAAGTCCTGGTTGTTGTACGGGAAAGCGAGTCCGCCCAGAATGACCGTCGCGTTCGGGTCCGCCGCTTTCACCGCCTGATCGCCGGCCTTGACGAGCTGGTAGTAGGCCGGAACGCCCCAGGTCCAGTACTGGCCCTGCCCCTGGGCGTTGAGCAGGTCCGGCTCGTTCCAGAGCTCCCAGTCGTGAACCTTCCCCTGGAAGTGGCTGACGGTCTGAGTGACGAAGCTCGACCAGGCGTTCAGGTCGATCGACCCGCTGCTGGTCGCCCAGGACGGCGCGCCAATCAGGATCGCCTGGACGGCAACGCCGTGGGCCAGGTCGGCGTTCACCGTCGCGTCGGCCGCGCTGAAGTCGATCGGCCCCCCGGCCGATGGCTGCATCGAGCTCCAGTACATTGGGAAGCGGTCCCAGCCGATACCCAGCTCGGTTGCCTGGCCAAAGCGCGTATCGCTGGCCAGACTGCCGGGCGGACTGATGAAGTCGATCCCGAACGGACTGTTGCTGTCGGCGAGGGCCGGCGTGCTGCCAAGGGCGCCAAATGAGCCGAAAACCTGAGTAACGATCAAAATGGCGCCAACGATGAATCGCGTGGACGAACGCATAGTCACATCTCCCTCGATGTTGCCAGCCACCCGTGGCCGCCGGTGTGCGCGTCGGATCGGGCGAAGAGCGCCCCTGATTCCCCCGCTCGCCGATCAACGCGGGGAGCCCGCTCCGAACCTGGCTCTAGAATTTTGACCTTTCGTCAGCCACCGTAGTAAAGCTCGACCGCGCGGGCGTAAGCTCGCGCCAGGGCATCGAGCGTGCGTGGGTCCCGCAGTCGCGCGGCATCGCCTGGATTGGTGAGGAAAAGCCCTTCGGCCAGCGCGCCGGGCATCTGAATCGGACGCACGGCATCTGGTCCCAGCACGTAGAAATGGCTTCCCTGCCCCACCGCCTGGCTGTCGGTCTGGACACCACGGTCGACTGCCTGATAACCGATACTTGCCAGATTGGCGACCGCCTCGCGGTGAAGTAGCTCCGCGAAGTATAAGCTACGGTCGGAGAACGGTCGAGCCGCGTCGTAGTAAACCGTGGTCCCACTGAGCGCGGGATTGTCGTCGCCGTTGAAGTGGATCGAGAGAAACAGCGTCGCGTGGGCGTTATTCGCGACGTCGACCCGGTCCTGCAGGTCGTCGGCAAGGTTGACCGTGCCGTCGCCGTTGATGTCTTTCATCTGCCAATCGACCCAGGAGTCGGTCGTCCGGGTGAGAATCACCGGTATCCCGGCCGCCTTCAGCAGCGCCGCCGTCTTCAACGCCACGGTGAGGGTGAGGTTCTTTTCGCTCAAGACCGTTCTGTCGGGAAAGGTGAACGACGCTCCGATCTCCTTCCCACCGTGCCCGGGGTCAAGGACGACGATCGGGCTTGGCTCGAACGCGCGGGTGAGATTCGTATTCGGGAGGTCGTCGGGGCGATCGACCCAGCCGGCCTTCAAGGGATTGTACTGGGCGTAAAATGGACTGGTTCGCGCCTGGGCGGCCAGGTCCGGCGGCAGGTTCTCGCCGGTGATGATCGATTTGAAATAGTCGGCCAAAAGGATGCCCTGGGTGACGCCGGTGGTCGCGTCGTAGTGCAGAATTCCCCGTTGGAAACGCTGGTAGACGAACTTCTGGTTGCGCGGGTCGTAGGCCGGCCGACTCGTCGGGACGCCCCAGATCTCGAGGTCGAAGCCGGTGAGCAGCGACGCGTTCATCCTGCCCGCGGGGAAGACGTCGCGGGGCGCGACCGTGCTGGCGAAGGCCTGGTGAAACGCGACCGGAATGCCGTTCCAGCGGTCCGGCGCGATCTGGCGAACCCACGTCAGGATCGCGGCGCTGTAATTGGGGGTGTCGATCGTCGGCGCCGTCTTCGTCAGTTGGAGGTCGACCGGGGGAAACACCGCGCCGTTCACCTGGGTGTAGGGGAACAGGCCGGTATCCAGCAAATTGAGTAGTTGAACGTGCCCGTCGGGATAGCGCTGCATAACCGCCCGCTGAAAGATCTGGACCGGAAATCCCAGCAAGATGAACTCGCGGGACACCGGATAGCCGAAGGTGCGAAGCCCCCCGCGCTTCTCGAAGAAGTCCACGAACCGCGGATCGACGATCGCGTACCCGGTCTGCCGAAAGTAGAGATTCGCCGGAGCGCCCGCCGACGCCGCCCGGGCCACGCTCGGACGAGGCAACGCCGCCAGGAGAACCACCAGCATGAGAATCGCCGTCTGCCGTCGCAACCACACCACCACTCACCCTCCGCCCCGCGGGAAGGTGACCTGGGTCGACGTCTTTCACCAGCTCGATGCGACCAGCCAGATACCGCGAAGCGACCTGCCAAGGTAAAAGCTCGTGGCCCAGTCTAAAGCAGTGGAGGGACGGCACGCCAGCTTTTTTATCGGATTCTAAGCCCGGCGGCGAGCTCGTCGAGCGAAGGCATCTCCCGGCCCAGGTGCGCCCGCCACCACCGGCGCAGGGTGCCATCGTCGAGCTCGGCCACCATGTCGTCGGGCAGTGGCTCGCGCAGAAGCAGCAAAGCGACCGCGACGCCGACGTCTTCGCCGAGATCGCGGAACCGCGCCAGGCTCTGCTCGAGGCAGCGAACGCCGGCCCCGGACTCGCCACCGCGGACCAGCAGATCGCCAAGGGTGAGGAGGGCCCGCGCGGCACCCCGCACCTCTCCACGCCGACGGAACAGGTCAAACGCGCGCTCGAGCATTCGCTGAGCCGCGCGACCAGCGCTCTCTCCGGATCCGACCGAGTCCGGTGATCCGGCCGCGAGCGGAGGTTCGCGCGTCGATTGGCGCGGCTCGGCGCCCATGGCCCCGGACATCACGACCCCCAGGCCGTGGAGCAACTGCCCATCGAGCTCGTTGGGCGGCTGTCCCCGGCGAAGGGCGAGGGCGGTCTCGAAATGGCCGCGCGCCTCGTCGAAGTCCGCTCGGTAGCAGGCCACGTGTCCTGCCACCAGCAGCGCCCAGGCGAGGCGTAGGTGATCGCCACGGCGTGCGCGAATCGCGACGACCTCCTCGGCGAGGCTCGTTGCCGTCGCCAGGTCACCCGCCATCGCGACCAGATCGGCGAGGATCATCTGGGTTGTCGCCAGCGATGACTCGTCGTCGAGCCCGCGGAGGATCCGCACGCTGTCCCAGCCAAGGCTGACCGCCGCGGCGTAATCGTTCCCCCGGTGCATGACCGCCGCGCCCAGGAGCGCGCGCGCCCGATCGGCCGGCCGAGCTGGCCGATCCAGCGCGGCGTCGAGCCAGGTCAAGCCTTCCCGCCAGTAGCCGCGCTTCTCCCAGAATGACCAGAGCGCGCCGGCCAGTTGGACGAACTCGACCGAGTCCGGTTGCTCCCGCAGCCAGCGCAAGGCGGCGCGCAGGTTGTCGTGGTCGAGTTCGAGCCGATCGAGCAACGCCGGTCCATCCGGCTCGTCCAGGCGGGGATTTGCTACCTGTTCGCCCAGCTCGACGAAGTATTCGGCGTGCCGACGTCGCGCGGCCGGCCGGTCGCCGTCGAGCGCCAGGCGCTCCAGCGCGTAGGCGCGGACCGATTCGAGCATCTCGACCCGGATGCCGCTCGACCCGGCCGGGCGACGCCGGAGCAGGCCGTGGTCGAGAAGCGTGCCGATGCCCGCCAGCACATCGAGACCCGACGCGTCGGCCGCCCCGGCGACGGCCTGCGCCGCCTCGAGGGTGCAGCCGCCGGCGAATGCCCCGAGCTGCCGAAACAATCGCTGCTCGGCAACGGAAAGAAGGTCGTAGCTCCAGCCGATTGCGCTCCGAAGCGTCCGCTGGCGCGGTGGCAGATCGCGCGGGCCATCGGTCAGGAGCGTCAAGCGCTGTTCCAGGCGGGTGAGCAGCTCGCGCGGCCCGAGCAGCCTGCCGCGCGCGGCGGCGAGCTCGATCGCCAACGGCAGTCCGTCGAGCCGGACGCAGAGCTCGGCAACCGCCGCCGCGGTCTCCGCGGACAGTCGGAACCCCGGTTGAACGGCACGCGCCCGCTCGACGAAAAGCTGGACCGAGGCGATCCGCGCGAGATCCTCCAGGGCTGGCAGGTCCCCGAGCGCGGGCAGCTCCAGCGGCGGCACCGGGAATTGCTGCTCGCCTGAAAGGCGCAGCGGCGCGCGACTGGTGACCAGAATCCGCACCGCCGGAGCGGCCGCGAGCAGCTCGGCGACCAACGACGCGGCTTCCAGCAGGTGCTCGAAATTATCCAGGATCAGTAGAAGCTGCCGGCCCGCCAATCCCTTCGTCAGCACGTCACGAGTCGGCCGGCGGCCGAGCTGGCGGATCCCGAGCACCTGCGCGATCGTCGAGGCGACGAGCTCGGGGCGCGCGAGCGGCGCGAGTGGCACGAACCAGGCGCCATCGGGAAAGCCGGCGACGACTGCTTCGGCCAGGCAAAGCGCCAGGCGAGTCTTCCCGGTGCCGGGCGCGCCAGTGAGCGTGACCAACCGCGTACTCGGCTCCCGCAGCACGGTAACCCCGGCGGCGATCTCGCGGTCGCGGCCAATGAGCGAGGTCAGCGGAACCGGCAGGTTGTGCGCGCCCGGGGCGGCGACGCCCGGCGCGAGCGTTTTCACCGATCGCGACGATGGCGGCCAGTGGGCGGGGGAGCCGATCATTCCACCGTCCGGCGCCGCGAGTGTCGCGGCCGGGCCGCCCGCCAGCTCGATATCATCGGGAGGTTGGGCCGCCGCGACAAGGGCGGCGAGGGTCTCGCCTTCAAGGCGGAGGGCGGCGGCGAGGAGACGCACCGTCCGAGGGTAGGGGCGCTGGCGCTCCCCGCGCTCGAGCTTGCTGACCCCCTTGGCGGTGAGCCCCGCCTGATCGGCCAGCTCTTCCTGGGTCAGCCCCGCCCGGAGGCGCAGGCGACGCAATCGCTCTCCGAACGAGAGCGGACGGCCGTCGCCCATCCTGTCCCCCCCACCGATGCGGGCATCATACCAGACGCCAGCGGCGAAAGGAAGCCGACAACCGGGGGAAACTGGGGGAGAACTGGGGTCGGGCTGGGGCTGGTATCCGCCGCGTGGCGACGCGAAGATAGGATTTGAAGCCGCGGCGACGCGGCTTCTCGGAGGGGTAGTGAGCGACGCGAAGGCCGACGCGGCCCGACGCCCAGCGAGGGGTAGCTCGCGCCCCGTCCCGGCCACGGCGGAGGGCGAGGCCCTGGCGCCGGTCACACTCGGCGATCGCGCCCTGGTCGCCTACCTTCAGCGCACGGCGGGTAATCACGCGGTCAATCAACTGGTCCAGCGCTACGGCCGGCAGCCAACTGCCTGGCTGGCCGCGACCCGGGACCCGTCCCCCGCCCGAGCGGGCTCGCCTCACCCCGATCTCGCGACGGTTCGGCGCGCGCCCCTGACGGCCGCGAGCCACGCCCCGACCCACGCCGAGCAGTTCAACGATGACGCCGACCTGATCACCGGATTCCAGCAGATCAGCGTCGCCGCCGTTAACCAGGGCGGTCGCGGATTGGATACCTGGCGCCCCGGGCCGGATCTTAGTCCAACCCACCGCCGCCTGCTGTCTCAGATCAAAGATGCTTTGATCGCGGCACAAGAACCGTCGCCGGACGCGAAGCAGGCCGCCGCCGCGGAATGGCCGGCCCTCGCCACGCGGCTCCGGGCCGAGCTCGCCCGGGCTCGCGAGGTCGGCTTGCCGGGGTGGACGATCGACACCCTCCTCGATAACCTTGAGCTCGTCAGCGAGACCTGCATTTTCCACCCGTCCCGGCGCAAGGATGCCAACCGGGAGGGATCGGAGGACTACAAGGAGCTCGATGAAGGCGTCTATGGTCTCTGGCAGGCGCGCGTCAAGAACTACCGGAGCGCCGAGGACACCAAAAAAGCCATGGCCGACGTCCAGTTTGGTGGGCACCTCACCCGATCGAACCGCGGCACCCTCGAGAAAATACGCAAGGCAATCCTGCTGGTCTATTCGAATAAGCCAGGATCGGCCGCGGCCGCCCTCACCCTCTGGGAGTCGGTCCAGGGCGACCTGGCCATCGACCTGCGCCGGGAGACGGAGTTTGGCGGCGACGCCGCCGCCACTCAGAAAAACTTGAACCTGATCTCCGAACAGATCATCCGGCCGGCGGCGGCTCGCGAGGCCCACCAGGAAGCGGTCGCGCACAGTGACCTGCAAGCGCCTGACCTCGTGTTCCAGCAAAAGCGTCTCGACGAGGCCGAACGGCAGTTGGAGACCGCCGAGCAGCTCGTCGAGGAGATCGGGAAGCTCACCGGCCAGGGCGTCGGCGCCGCCATCCTGCACGACGCGCCCATGGGGAAAGAGCTCTTCGAGTACCTTACCCTCCCGGGCACGATCGAGGAAAAGCTCGAGTGGGCGAAGGGGAAGGGGCTCCTGGCGAAGACCGCGACCGCCGCCGACCTGGTGAGCAAGATCTCCGGCGGGGTGAAGACCATCGTGGCGAGCGGCCTGGAGGTGGGCAAGGCCTTCGCCGAGCGCCAGATGGCGTCCGCCCTCGCGAAAGACCTGGAAAAAGAGGCCGAAAACTGGAAGGGGATCGCCGAGCGTTACGAGGGAAAGCTCAAGCTGCTCGGGAAGATCGGTACGGTGCTCGGTCTGATTGGCGTCGCCGCGGACGTGCTGCGCGGCATCCGCGCGGCGCTGAACGGTGACTGGGAGGGCGCGCTCAAGGAGACCGGCGGCGCGGCGATGGACTTGCTCGGCGTCCTCGGCCCCGCCGACGCCGGCCCGCTCCTTGGCGCCATCACCATCACGATCAAGGCCGAGATCGAAGCGATTCACCTGGCCGCGGACTTCATCCGCTATTGCAAGGCCGAGACGGTCCGCCAGGCGGCGCAGGATTTCATCGAAGCCTGCGCCGGGTTCGCGAAGAATTATGCTTACGACTTCGTCGCGGACGTGGACCTGCTCCTCGACCCTTCCCGCGCCAACATCAGCGACCTCGTCGGCAAGCAGCTCGCCACCCACACCGCCGCGATCGGCAAAGGAGTGACGGTGATTGCCAGTCAGGTCTCCTGCACCGAGCCGGGCTGCCTCGGTGGCCACCCCGACCTCGTGTCGGCGCTCGGCCAACCGGCGCTGACGGCGCTCAACGGCCTCTCGATCCCCGACGATCCGCTCTCGAAGGCCCAGCAGATCCGCGACGTGTTCGCCGGGGCCAACGCGATGGCCAATTACGTCCAGGCCAAATACCCCAGGGGCGACCAGGCGGGCGAAAAGGCCGACGAAGGCGAAAGCCAGAATGGCGCCGAGTAGCCG
>JBOGTX010000864.1:0-3272 GCA_050695695.1 Chloroflexota bacterium | reverse complement strand
CGTGGACGTAGGGCGACGACGATCGACGAGGTGCGCCAGGTGTACCGGCCGAATCTCTGATCGAATTGCATGGCAACCGGCCGGGCTACCGACGACTCGAGGTGGTCTCCCAAACGAATCAGTTGAGGCTGAACCACGTTCGCGGGTAAGATAGATGCCGATCGAACAAATCAGCCTTGGAGGGTTCTCCCTTGAGTCAGGATGCCACCGATCGAATCAAATTCCTACGTCGGGCGCGCCAGGTGCGCGATTACCGTCCCGCGCCGGTGCCCGAGGCCGCGCTGGCCGATATTCTCGAAGTCGGACGCTGGTCGGGCAGCGCGAGCAACCGCCAGACCTCCGAGATCGTCGTGGTGCGCGACCCGGCGGTTCGCCAAACGCTGACCGCGGGCGGCGCCAATACCGCCGCGAGTGCGGGCGTTGCCCTGGTGATCGTCACGAATGGCGACCCCGCGCGCCAGGAGCTCGAGATCTACGACGAAGGTCGAATGGCCGAGCGGCTGCTCCTCGCCGCCTCGGCGCACGGACTCGGCGCGAGCATCACCACGTTGAAAGGGGAGGGGCCGGCCGCCGCCAAACAGACCCTTGGCATCCCGGCCGAGCGCCGCGTCTCGACGGTGGTCGCGATCGGCGTTCCCGACCAGGCGGCGATTCAGGCGAAGCCCAGGAACCCGCTGCCCCGCAAGCCAATGAGCGAGTTCGCCCACTGGGATCACTATTAGAACTTCAGGATTCCTTCCAGCATGCCCTGGACGAACCACTTTTGCAGGGCGATGTAGATCAGGACAGCCGGGAGGAGTAGGATGACCGCCGAGGCGTCGCTGGTGCCGTAGATGCTCAGGTCGGCCAGGTGGGCGATGCTCATCTGGGGCGTGACGACCGATGAGGCCACCATCGCGTAGCCCACGGCGGCCGTCATGCGCTGCTGGTTGTCGATCAGGGTGTAGGTGACCAGAAACTCGCCCCAGACCTGGACGAACTCGAGAATCGTGATCACCAGCACCGCCGAGGTGACCATCGGCACCGCGATGTGCCAGAGCACCTGAAGGGTGCGCGCTCCGTCGATCCGCGCCGCGTCCTCGAGCTCACGCGGCAGGTTCAAGAACGCCTGGCGCATGATGAACGCGCCGACGGTGATCTGGGAAGCGAAGTAGAGGACCAGCCCATTGAGGTTGTTGCGCAGGCCGAGCTTGTCCATCATCTCGTAGAGCGCGATCAGCCCGCCCGCCTGGGGCACGAAGAGCAGGAGGACGAGCCCGAGAAAGATCGCGTCGCGGCCCCGAAACTCGACCCGCGCGAAGCCGTAGCCGGACGTCACGCAGAGGACGCAGTAGAGAATCACCGTGAAGCAGGTCACGTAGACGCTGTTGACGAACATGCCGATGTAGTTGATGCCCGGGAAGCTCAGGATGTAGTCGTAATTGACCATGTTCAACGAGCGTGGAAAGAGCTTTGGCGTCCCGACGAGCAGTTCCTGGGCGGTCTTGAAGGACGACGAGATCGTCCACCAGAAGGGGAAGACGCAGAGGACGATCACCAGGACCAGGACGAGCATCGCGAGCCACTGACTCACGTCGAAGCCCAACAGGATCGTCCTTCGCGGCATCGCCTTCGCCCGCGTGCTCACAACCGCCATTGCCTTCCCCCCAAGGGTTGCTTAAACGTCGCCCTTCAGGCCGAGAAACCGGAAGACGATGAACGCGAAGATGATTTGCACCACGCCGAGAAAGAGCGCCATCGACGCCGCGTAGCCGACCCGGAGGTTCCCGATCTGGAACGCCGTCTGCCAGATGTAGAGACCAAGCGTCGTCGTGGCGTCGCCCGGTCCGCCGTTGGTCAGGATCAAGGGCTCCTGGGTCGCGCTCAGAATGCCGCCGGTCAGCACCAGCACCAGGACGAAGATCGGTCGCAGCGCCGGCATGGTGATGTGCCAGAACTTCCGAAGGTTGTTCGCGCCGTCCATCGCCGCGGCTTCGTAGAGCTCGCCATTGATCTGGTACACCCCGATCAGGAAGAGGAGCCCGAAATAGCCAAACCTCGTCCAGATCGTCGCGATGGCCAGCGCCAGCAGCGCCCACTTCACGTCGCCCAGCCAGTCCGGCCCCCGGGTGATGAACGGGATACGGGTGAGGACGTAGTTCAGGTAGCCGAGCCGGGGATCGTAGAGGCTCTTGAACATCAGCATGGTGATACTGATCGGAATGACCACCGGAACGTACATCACGATCCGGGCGCCGACCGCCACCGAGTTCTGCCCCATGGCGCCGATCAGCACCGCGACGATCAGCGCGAGAATGATCGCCGCCGGGAGATAGAGCAGGCTGAACTCGACCGAGATCTTCAAGGCATGGAGAAATTCCGGGTCCTGAAACATCACTTCGTAGTTGTCGAGGCCGTTGAAGGACACGAAGAAGTTGGCCGACGCCGGCTTGAGGTACTGCATGTCCATGAAGGCCATTTCCAGGCCCCGGATGACCGGATAGGCATTGAAGATCAGGTAGAGGATGACCCCTGGCCCGATCAGGAGGTAGCCGATCGGATCACCCCAGCGCTGCCTCCGGATCCCTTGAATCTGCCGACCAAACTCCCGGAGGGTCGCGGCCCCGCCCTGGGATCGGGCCTGATCGACGCTGCTTTTTCCCACGCTCATCTCTTGGATTGCTCCGTTGCGCCTACGCCATCTGTTGGGTCGTCGCCTGGGTGACGTCCGCATCGAGGCCAGCCGCGCAGTCCTCGGCGGTCTTGTATTGCCCCGCCCAATACATCGTCGCGTGCTTGTTGATCAGGTTGGTGTTCAGGTTGTAATACGGGTTGTCGTTCGGGTACGGAATGCTCTTCTCGATCTGCGGCCCCCAGACCGCCATCCACTTGTAGTCGTCGTTCTTCTCCATGATGTCGGCGACCACCGACTTGAAGACGGGATACCAGTGGTAGGTCAAGATGTTGTTCATGAAGTCGGTGTTGGCCGGGTCGTTGGTCCAGAGCAGCCAGTCCAGGGCCTCCTGGGCGTAGGGGCACTTGGCTGGAATCAGGGTATTGACGAAGTAGGTCAGACAGCCCCCGTTGCCGCCGTCGATCGGCAGCGGGACCGAGGGAGCCACGTTATCCTTCCCGAAGAGCGGGACGCCGGTGACGTAGCCGAGACTGCTCTCCTGCATGTTGATGCCGGCCACGCCTCCTTCCCACGCTATGAAGTCGAGGTCGAACGCCTGGGACTTCGACACCGTCAGGTCCTGGTCGACCCAGTCCTTGATGCGCTGGAGGGTGCGGAC
>JBOGTX010000863.1:0-2003 GCA_050695695.1 Chloroflexota bacterium | reverse complement strand
ACAGGAGTTATGGCGCACAAGGCTTGCAGATCATCCGGGCGCGATGCCCGGACGTCGTCCTCCTCGACCTGGTGATGCCCGAAACCGATGGTCACGCGGTGTTACGCGCCATGCACCAGGACAGGGCGCTCCGGCGGGTTCCAATCGTCGTGATCTCGGGTATGGGTGCCGACGAGGAGATGATGACACCATTGATCGAAGTCAATCGGCCGGGTGGCTTCTCGCTTGGAGATACCGTCGCCTACCTCAAGTCCGGACTTGACGTGCTCGTGCGATCAAGAGCGGAGCGCGGTCACGCCGCGTTCCTCCGCCGGTGAGGCTCGAGCGCGGCGCACAAGGCCTCGGGGGTCACCGGCTTGGTAAGGATCCCGTTGGCGCCGAGCGACATCGCCAGCTCGAGCTCCGGGACGATCGAGCACGCGATAATAGGGATCGAAGCAGTAGAAGAGTTATCGCGAAGCTGTTGGAAGACGTCCCAGCCGTCTTGAATCGGCATCAGCAGATCCAGAATGATGACGTCGGGCCGAAGCGACACGGCCATATCAAACGCTGCGCCGGCGCTGCGTGCTTGAGCCAACCGGAAGCCCGCGCCGCGCAGAAAGCGACCGAAGAGCCGTGCGAGGTCCGGGTTGTCATCTACGATGAGCACGAGCGTCGTGTGGATCGTCGGTAACAGCAGGTGGACTGTTACCTCGCCTTCTCCGGGTGGAGACACCCGGAGAAGGCCCTCCTGTCCCTCGATCAAGCGGCTGGCCATCGCAAGCGCCGGGGCGGCCCCGGCCAGGAGATGCCCGGGTAAATCACCTGATTGTTCGCCGGGGAGCCGCGACAGCTGGAAGCGGATGGCGGCACCGGCCACGCTTTCGGAAGCGGAGGCAGTGATCCGCCGAGCGCCGTCGAGCCGGATCAGGTAGTTCAACACGCTGAGAATGATCTGCCGCAGGACAATCCGGGTCGCCACCACCGTGGGAGATGACGCATCGGCCGCGTATTCCACGGTAACTGATTGGCGGGTGGCCAGGGGATGGGTCAGACGGATGACGTCGTCGACCGCAGAGCGGACGTCGATCGGCTGAGCCACCTGATCGACTTCCAGTCGCGCCAGCTCCGTTTCCAGACCCGATACCAGCGGGTCGGACAAGGGCGACCGTCCGCGATCGACCACCAGAATTGATCCCGGCGCGGCAACCGGTTCCGCGTCATCAGGCGACGGGGCGGGCTCTTCGGACGATCGGCGCATCCTCGATCCGTCCACGAGAATCGCCGCGAGCTCGCGAAGCGCCAGTCGATGCGCGCGACGGGACTGGCGTCCACCAACCCCGAGCGCGTCGGATACTTGCTCCGGTCGAGCACCTTCAAGGTAGCGGAGCTTGAGGTATTGGTAGGGACGCCATCGCGGGGAGTCAGGCGTGACGGTCAACGGCGGCTTTAACTGCTCGATCGCGTCGAGGAGAAGGTCTCGGAGCCGAACGGCGGTCATTGGCGCGGAGGAGTTGAGCAATCCGCACAGCGGATGACGGTGCTGCATCGGCAAGTCGTGGAGGTGGACGAGAGCATCGTGAAGCTCTCGGAGGAGGGTCTCCGGCTCGACCGGAGGTGCCTCCGTCCCGTCAACGTCCGGGCCCACCACGCGATGCTTCACCTGGCTAAGAATCCGTCACCCTATATCAACAATATACCAGGGTGACGGCGAGGCAGCAAGATGACGGACGACCTGCGACCAGGCCGATGACCATTCTATGACCATGTCTTGTCCAGATGTGGCGTGACGACGAGATGCAGGTCCGATAGCATACAGTATAAGCATAGCTTGACCATAAATGGAATGTCATCATCGGAGGAGAATCGTGAGAGATCTACCATCCGCTGTTGGTCCTGTTCGTCGCGTGTTTAGCCGCCGGAACGTACTTTCGTGGGCGGCTCTCGGCGCGGGAGCAAGTCTGTTGGCCGCCTGTGGCTCCGGCTCGAGCGCGGCTCCGACCGCGGCGCCCGCGGCGGCGACC
>JBOGTX010000862.1:0-5444 GCA_050695695.1 Chloroflexota bacterium | reverse complement strand
GTCGAGAAGCCGCCGAAGATACCCTCCTCGCGGGCCAGCCGGCGCGCGGCGTCGATCGCTTCGTCGTCGGAGATGCCGAGGTAACCGTCGCAGAACGACGGATCCCAGAGCGGCGGGACCTGCGCGTAGCCGGCGCCCTGGATCTTGTGGCGCGTGTCGACGACCTCGCCGCCGGCCAGGATCGGGGCGCTGGCGGGCTCGACCGCGTAGGTCCGGATCGATGGCCGCCGCTTCTTCAAGGCGCGGGCGATGCCCATAAACGTCCCGGCCGTGCCGACCGCCCCGACGAAGGCGCCAACCTGGCCCTCGGTCTGCTCCCAGATCTCCGCGCCGGTCGTCAGCTCGTGGGCCTCGACGTTGCTCGGGTTGTGGAACTGATCGGCCCGAAACGCGTCGAGCTCGCGGGTCAGCTCGTCGGTTCGGCGATCGACCAGATCGAGGTCTTCCTTCGACACCTGGCCGGACCTGGCCCCGACCGCCTGGGGCACCAGCTCGACCCGCGCCCCAAGCGCCGCCAGCATCCGCCTCCGCTCGACGCTGTTGCCTTCCGACATGACCGCGATCAGGTGGTACCCCTTCACCGCGCAGACCACGGCCAGGCCGGTACCGGTGTTTCCGCTGGTCAGCTCGATCACCGTGCCGCCCGGCCGCAGCTTCCCGGCGCGCTCGGCGTCTTCGACGATCTTGAGGGCGATCCGGTCTTTGATGCTGAATCCGGGATTGAAGAACTCGAGCTTGAGCAGGACCCGGCCCGGCTGACCCCGGGCGATTCGATCCAACGCCACCAGCGGCGTCTTGCCAATCGCGCCGAGAACGCTCGGCAGGATGCCATTGGACCGGTCGCTCTTCTCAGCCATCATGCCTCTCATCAAAAGCAATCCGAATTTGGGGATGGCGACCAGGATTACCTCTCCCTCGATCCCTCCCCGTCGCTGGGAGGGAAGCCTGGGTGGGAGGACCGGTGCCTGCGACGCGAGCTCGGCTTGGCCCCGCCCAGCCGGTGTGCATCGCCTTGCTGTACCGGTCGGTTGTCCAAAGCTCCTCTCCCCGACGCGGGGAGAGGTCGGGAGAGAGGTCATTCCGGGCGCCCGCACCCTCTCGATTGCTTGTCTTCAGGCGATTCTGCCTTATGCCCCGCCCGCGTAGTACAATACCACAAGCCGGCGACGTTCAGGGAGGGCCATTGCAGCGTCCGCTGTTCGGGGGATCCGACGAGACTTCCGGTGGAGAGGGAGCGGAGTCCGAGCCGCTCGCCTCGCGCATGCGCCCACGGTCGCTCGACGAATTCGTCGGGCAGGAGCACGTGCTAGCGCCTGGAAAGGCGTTGCGCCGGGCGATCGAGAGCGGGCGCCTGGGCTCGATCATCCTCTGGGGGCCACCGGGCTGTGGCAAGACGACGCTCGCTCGGATCATCGCCGGGGCGGCCGGCGCCCAGTTCGTCAGCCTGAGCGCCGTTTCGGCCGGCGTGGCCGACCTCCGCAAAACGATCGACGACGCGGCGCGCCGCCGCCAGCTCAACCAGCGCACGATCGTCTTGATCGACGAGATCCACCGGTTCAACAAGGCCCAGCAGGACAGCGTGCTGCACGCGGTTGAGCAGGGGACGATCACCCTGATCGGCGCGACGACCGAGAACCCGAGCTTCGAGGTCAACTCGGCGCTCCTCTCGCGCTGCCGGGTCTTCACCCTGCGGCCGCACCGGGCCGAGCACGTCGAGCTGCTGATCAGACGGGCGCTTGCCGACTCCGAGCGTGGGCTGGGTTCCATGCCTTCGGAGCTGGCTCCGGAGGCGCTTGGCGCGCTGGTCGCGCTTGCCGATGGCGACGTGCGGGCCGCCCTCAACGGCCTCGAGCTCGCGGTGACCGCGACCTCGGCTGACGCGGCTGGCCGGCGCCTCGTCTCGCTCGCGATCGTCGAAGACGCGATGCAACGGCGCGCGCTGCTCTACGATCGCGCCGGAGACCAGCACTTCGACATCGTCTCGGCGTTTATCAAGTCGCTCCGGGGCTCGGACCCGGACGCCGCGGTCTACTGGATGGCGCGCATGCTCGAGGCGGGAGAGGATCCGCTGTTCATCGTCCGTCGCATGGTCATTCTCGCCGCCGAGGACGTCGGACTCGCCGATCCCCAGGCGCTGGTGGTCGCGGTCGCGGCGCAGCAGGCGGTCCACTTCATTGGAATGCCCGAGGGCTACCTGCCGATGGCCGAGGCGGCGATCTACCTCGCGACCGCCCCCAAGAGCAACAGCGCGCTCACTGCCTATAGCCGGGCCCGCGCCGCGATCGAAGCTGGCGGAAACCGTCCAGTCCCGCTCCACATTCGGAACGCGCCAACCGGTTTCATGAAGTCGCGCGGCTACGGGCGCGGTTACGAATACCCCCACGACTTCGCGCCGGACGATCCGCGTCGTTACCAGCAGCGCTATCTCCCCGATGGTATCGACGGGGGATTCTACGAGCCACGCGCGATCGGCTACGAGGCGAAGATCCTGGAGCGTATGCGGCGGATTACGGAGATCAGGAGAGAAGCCGGATCTGAGCGCCCAGGCGGAGCACCGCGCCAATCGGCGACGTGAGTGACCGCGCCGCTACGCTGCCGGAACCGGCGCAAGGAGGTCCAGGGTAATCGCTTGGGGAGGTATCTCTTCTTCCGGCACTGGCTCGCCAGCTTCGATGAGTGCCTCGACGTGCCCGGCAATCGCCTCCTGAGCGCGCTCGATGCATTCCTGGACCGATTTCCCGTGGGATGCGCAACCCGGCAGAGCGGGAACCAGTACCGAGTAGCCTCCCTCTTCAGGCTCCGGCCAGAGGATAATGGTGTACCGCACGCTTGCCTCCTCAGCACAGCAATTCTACCAGCCCGCCCGCTCCAGAGCACGGGCGACCTCCCGTCCGGTCAGGCGAGGTAGCTATGGGCTCACTGAGGTCCGACTGAATGGAGTTGTCGGTCCTTGCTCAGCTGCGACTCCTTGATCGCTTCCTTTTCCTGGCCCATGCGGAATCGCACGTACAGCGGCACGAGCGAGGACAGGACAAGGAGCCCGATGAAGACGAAGAGGGTGTGCGGATGCCGCTCGACGATCGGGGCGACCCAGGGACCAGCGCGGCTGCCGATGAAGATGAAGCTGCCCCACCAGACGGTGGCCGAGGCCGCGGTCGCGACGAAGAAGATGGGATAGGGAACGCCAAACGTGCCGGCGATGAACGAGGACCCGCACCGCATGCCGGGGATCAGCCGGCCGACGAACACGGCGAAGCCGCCGTACCGGGTCAGCCAGCGCTCGATCCGCGCTTGCCGGGCGTTGTCGAGGTGAAGGTAGCGGCCGTACCGGGCAAGCAACGGGCGTCCGCCGCGCTTCCCAACGTGGTAAAGGATGCACGACCCGATCAGGGTGGCACAGACACCGAGGAGCAGAACCTCGTACCAGAGCATCAACCCGCGGTGGACGCGGTAGCCGGCGTACATCATCACGACGTCGCCCGGGACCGGCACCGGAATGCCGGACTCCTCGACCGTCAGCAACACGAAGAGCGCGAGCTTGTCGTAATGATGAAGGAAGAACCAGACCTGCTCCGCCACCGCCACCTACCTGGCCGCCAGCCGCCATTTAACCGGAATTTAACGTTCTGCTTCCAGTTTACTCGCGGCCGGCCGCCCTGGCAAGTCAGAGAAGTCAGGCGGGAGCTGGCGCCAGTCGCCTGGCCAACGGCACGAACGTCAGACCGGTCGGCCCGACGTATTCCGCGGCCGGCCGGATCAGGCGGTTGTCCTTCAACTGCTCGATGACGTGCGCCGTCCAGCCGGCGGTGCGACTGATCGCGAAGGTCGGCGTGAAGAGATCGTCCGGAAGCCCCACGCCGTGCATGACGGCCGCTGAGTAGAACTCGACGTTGGTGTAAAGGCGACGCTCCGGCTTGCGCTCGTGCAGCAGCTTGAGCGCCACGTCTTCAACCCGTACCGCAAGTCGGAAGAAGTCGATCTCGCTCGTGCGCTCGGCCAGCACGCGCAGCACCTTCGCCCGTGGATCCTCCGCCTTGTAAACCCGGTGTCCGAATCCCATCAGGCGCTCGCCCCGGTCGAGCGCGGCGGTCAGCCAGGCCTCGGCGTTCTCGGGCTTGCCAATCGATTGCAGCATCTGGAGGACGAGGGCGGGGGCGCCGCCGTGCAATGGCCCTTTCAGCGCGCCGATGGCTCCGACCACCGCCGAGCCCATGTCCGAGAGGGTCGACGCGATCACCCGCGCGGTGAACGTCGAGGCGTTGAATCCGTGGTCCGCGGTCAGGATCAGGTAGGTGTCGAGTGCCCGGGTGCGCTGCTCGCTGGGCGCCTCTCCCGAAAGCATGTAGAGATAGTTCCCGGCGTGGCTGAGGTCGGTTCGTGGAGCAACTGTTTTCAGCCCACGTCGCAGCCGATCGAATGCCGCGACGGCCGTCGGCATCGAGGCAGTCAGCGCCATCGCGTGCTCGACCGACGCCGGGCCGGTGAAATGAAGCGCCGCGCCGAGCGCGGAAATGGCGGTCCGCAGCACGTCCATCGGCTCGGAGGTGGCGGGTAGGGCGCGGATCGTCTCGATCACGGCGGTGGGGACTGCACGGTATCCCACCAGCTTCGCGTTGAGCTCGGCCAACTCTCGTTGGTTCGGAAGGTGCCCCAGCCACAACAGATGGACCACCTCTTCGAAGGAGGCGCCGTGGGCAACATCGGCGATGTCGTACCCCGAGTAAATCAGCCGACCGTTCTCGCCATCGATGTGACTCAGGGCCGTATCCGAAACGACGACCCCTTCCAATCCCTTCGCAATGTGCGCCATCGCAAGCAACCTCTTTCCATTTCGTGTTACACCCATGATAATCCATGAGTTGGCGCCCGGCGCACGCCCAGGAGCTTGCGGTCCTGCCAATTCGCTGCTAAATTCCGTGCGAGTCCAGGAAGAGTAATCGCCGGTGGAAGCTACTTTGCTGAATACGACCGTCGACGCCGAGTTCGCGTCGACCGTTCGCGGGCTTCTCGAGGGCCTGGAAGCCGGCCGTGAGCCACCCCCACCCGAGGGCGGTCTCGGGCAGATTGTCCTCATGCCCGGGCTCTCCACGCGCGAGGCCGTCGCGCGGCTCGCGGAACAGTGGTTTGGTCCGGTCAGCTTTGGCGCCGACGGAACGCACCCAACCCCCCCGCTCAACGACGAGCACCTCAGCGACGCGGAAAAGCAAGCGGCGGTCCTGCTCATTCACGTGGGACAGCGACGGCCGTTGCCATCGCTGTCCACGAACGAGTCCACGTTTTACCGATATCGTCGCGCGGCGTTCGGCGCGTTTGTCGAGCGCTGCTGGGCGGAGATCTCGAAACGGGTGATTCCGACGAACCGCCCGCGCCCGGAGTACGATCGCTTCGTCGGTCGATCGACCGAGCGAGCGGAGATCGTGCGCCGATTGGCCACCGGCCACGGC
>JBOGTX010000861.1:0-2436 GCA_050695695.1 Chloroflexota bacterium | reverse complement strand
CTGCACGCCTACGCCGATCCCGCCACCGGCCAGCATCCCTTCACCCTGGCGCTGACCCGCGCCGACGCCGAGATGGTGAATCTCTGGGGCGACCTGATCGGCGACGTCGTCTACGCGCTGCGCCCTGGCTTCGACGGCGCCCACGGCAAGCAGCTTCCCTCGACCAGCTTCGGCATCGGGGGCCAGCACTCGACGTTCGTCCTGGCGGGCGCGGGCGTCAAGCGAGGGGTCGCGCTGCGGCGGCAGGTGCGGGTGGTCGACGTCGCGCCGACGATCGCCTACCTGCTGGGCGTGCCCATGCCGGCGAACGTCGAGGGTGGGGTCGTCTACGAGGCGCTCGAAGACCCGAACTGGCCCCTGACCGAGATCACGCGGCTGGGTAGCGACAGATGAGCCATCAAACAGACACCGCCCTACGCGTCACCGAAGCTGCGCTTGAGCGCGGCTGACGGGAGGGTGAGGCATCTCCGTGGTCGTGAGCTTGCAGAGTTGGCCTGGTTGTGGTAGGAATTAGTAGTAAACAGTCATACCGTCCGCTCGAGGTGCAGTATGGCCACCGTCGAAAAAATCAGCATCGCCTTAACTCACGACATGATCTCCCTGGTGCGGGAGGCCGTCGAGAGCGGCGAATACGCTTCCAGCAGCGAAGTTATCCGGGATGCCCTGCGAGACTGGAAGCTTAAACGTCTCCTGGAGCAACAGCAGGTCGAAGAATCGCGCCGCCTCTGGTACGAAGGGATCAACAGCGGGCCGGCTGGAGCGTTGAACATGGAGGAAATCAAGCGGGAAGCGCGCAAGCGCCTCGAGGCCGAGCCGGGGCAGCCCTCCTGATGACGCGGCTCATTCATACCCGAAAGCGCGATGACGTCGTGCCCGTGACTCAGGTCTGATTGCAAAATGGAGGACCCGTTGAGCAGCGCTTCGGATCGACAGCCGAATTTCCTCGTCATCATGACCGACCAGCACTTTCCCGGTTACAGCAGCGCCTACGGGCACCCCCAGGCGAAGACGCCGGCCATGGACCGGCTCGCCCGGGAGGGCGTCTCCTTCCGCCAGGCGTACTGCAACACGCCGCTCTGCGCGCCCGGGCGCTTCTCGTTCATGACCGGTCGCTACGTCCACCACCACGGCGCCTGGGACAACGCGACGCCGATGCCAAGCGACGCCGTGACCTGGGCCCACCGGCTCCGCGCGACCGGCTACGACGTGGTCCTTAGCGGCAAAATGCACTTCCTCGGTCCCGACCAGTTGCACGGCTTCCGTCAGCAGCTCGCCATCGACCTCCACGCCCAGCAGCGGCACCCGATCTTCGCCTGGGACGAGGCCGATGGGCCAACCCGCGCCGCCAGGCCCTGGCGGCATCCCACCGAGTCCGGCGTGGGCCGGACCAGCTCGACCGACGCCGACGACCAGGCCGAGACCGCCGCGCTCGCCTACTTGCGCGAGCCGGCGCGGCGCGATCAGCCCTGGGCCCTCTGCGTTGGGTTGATCGCGCCCAACGATCCCTGGATCGTCCCCGAGCCATACTTCTCGATGTATTACCCCGACGTTGAGCTGCCAACGCTGCCCCCCGGCCACCTGGAAAACCTGCCGCCGGCGGCGCGGGTGCTGCGCGAGCGTCACAATATGGCCGGACCCTTCGGCGACGCCGACGTTCGACGGACCCGCGCGGCGTATTTCGGCATGGTGACCCGGGTCGACGAGCAGATCGGCCGGCTGCTGGCGTGCCTGGACGATCTCGGCTTCGCCGGCAACACCGTCGTCGTCCACACCTCGGATCACGGGGAGATGCTGGGCGAGCACGGGCTCTGGCGCAAGTCGAACTTCTACGAGCAGTCGGAGCGGATCCCGCTCCAGATCCGCCTGCCCGGCGGCCGGTTCGCCGGGCGCTGGGTCGAGGAGCCGGTCTCGCTGGTCGATCTCACCGCGACGATTCTCGACCTGGCCGGTTGCCGGCTCGCCGACGACCCGGACCTGGCGCTGGATGGAATCAGTCTGCTGCCGGCCTTGCGGGGCGAGGCGCCCTGGCGCGGCGAGGTTTTCTCCGAATACCTGGCCCACGGCAACGACCGGCCGCGGGCGATGCTTCGGCGCGATCGCTGGAAGCTCTGCTACGGTTACGTCAAGGATGGTCCACCGCAACTGGAGCTGTACGACCTGGCGACCGATCCGGGCGAGTTCGTCAACCTTGCCAACCGGCCGCCCTACCAGGAAGTCCAGCGCGATTTACTCGCGCGGTTGCTGAGTCATTGGGACCCGGCGGCGATCCACGCCGCGGTCACCCGGAGCCAGCGCGAGCGCCTGCTGATCGCCCGGGCGGCCGGGCGCGAGACTTTTTGATGGCAAGCGCGCCGAGCAGCCGAGCTGGCTCGACGACAGCCCAATCGTCCCTACAGGTGGTTGGGCGGTCGTTTGGCGAGCGAATCGCCCCAGTAT
>JBOGTX010000860.1:0-23951 GCA_050695695.1 Chloroflexota bacterium | reverse complement strand
GCGTGCTTTCGAGCCATGGTGAAGCGCCTCCGATCGTCGGTCGGGAGTCCTCGTTGGTCGCGCCCGGTCTGCCCGGCGCACGGCGCGCGGTGGGTGCCCGCGCCAGCCAGACCGAGACGGTCCGGATCTCGCTGGACTGGGTCGCGGGCGCCGACCCGTGGCAGCGCCCCGAGGTCATCGCGCGAGCTCGCGAAGCGGCGCGCGCCCTGGAAGCGCACGGCCTGCGGGTCGAGCTCGTTCGCGGGCACGCCGTCGCGGCCCACCGGTACGAGGCCGTTCGAGGTCGGTCAGCTGCCGCCTTTGCCATTCCGCGGTCGACTGGCGCGGTCACGCTCGAGCCCCTCGACATTCTGGAGCAGGCAGTTCTGCTGGCGCAAGGGCCGGGCTCCTTACGGGCCCTCGTCGCGCCGACTGTCTCCCCGGGTACCCGCTTCGCGTCGCGATCTCCGAGCGAGGGAGTGCTGACCGAACCGCATCAACCGCCGGCGGTCGGCGCCCTGACGCTGGCACCACCGCTCACCTTCGCCCTTCCGGACGCGGCGGACGACGAGAGACCGGATGCCGACGCCTCGGGCCACCCCGCATGGCAACGGAACTCGACACGCGGCGACGTCCGCCGCCCGGTCGGTCGCCCGGAACGGGTACAGATCGTCCTCGACTGGGTCTCCGGCCAGGATCCGTGGCGACCGGGTCGGGCTCCGTCGGTCCCGCGAGAGGTCGAACGGCACCTGGCACGCCAGGGGGTCCGCCTCGAGTTCGTCCGCGGCCACGAGGTGATGGCGGCGACCTACGAGGAGTCGCGAAGCCGGGCGACCGGGGCGCCGACGGTGGCCGGTCCGCGCGGCACGATCTCGCTGGAAGCCGTCGGGCTCCTGGCCGATGCGGTGACCTTGGCGCGACGACCGGGCCAGCTTCAGCTCCTTCTCGGCCAGCCCGCCCATGCGGTCGCCTCGACTCGGCCAGCCCCGCTGCCACTCGCGTCGATTCCCGAGACCGGCCCGGCGGTAGCAGCCGAGCCGGCCTCGGCCTCCGGTCCGGGATCCGGCTCCGCCTGGACGCGCGCGTGGCGCCCGAGTGGTGCGATCTCCGGCCATTCCCCGACGCGTGGTCGCCCGCTGGCCGAGCACACGCCGGAAGCGACGATGGGGCCAATTGTGCCGGGCTGGCGAACCGGCCTCGATTTCCCTCTCGCCAGCGGACTTGGTGCGAGCCCAGGCTCGACGGTCAGAATCGATCGCGAAGCGGGCTGGCTGTCGACTGGGCAGATGTCTTCCTCCCACGCGCTGCCGGGAGCCTCGAAAGCGCCATTCGTGCCGAGGCGTGGCGCCGGGGCGGTCCCCGCCCCGTTCGCGACGTCGGCCACATCGCTCGTTCTCAGACCCTGGGGCATTCACACCCCCGGATCTAGCCACTGGGGCGCTCAGGCATCGATGCCCGTGAGTAGCGAGGAGCGGGGGGCAGGCCCTCGACCGGCCGCCATGCCATACGCCGTCCAGGGCACGGAGACCATGCCCCTTTTCGGTTCCTCGCCAGCCGGTCGACCGACGGCGGCGCCGGTCGCGGCAGCCGGGACCCCGACGATGGCGCAGCGGGTCGTCCAGCGGTTGAGCCGCGTCACCCCGGGTCGCGACGACCGGTCGGTGGCCAACGAGGACCGCCTGGCATTCGCGACGGAAGAGCCAATCCGGACGCCGCTCAACGTGCTGGTCTTCGACGTGCCCTGGGCCGGGCCAGGCTCGGCGCCTACCCCGGCCGGCAGCCCCCGGTCGGCGGCTCGCCCGACCGTCGGCGCGACGATCACGCGAATCGAGGGAGGGCACCGCGCCCCGGCCGCGTCCTCGGCCAGGCCGGTGCCCGCGCCACCGCCTCTCGTCTTCGCGCGCGACGACGCGCCGCGAGAGCTGCCACTTCGCCGCCAGGACGTCGCCCGAGTCGAGGAAGGCCGAGCGCCAGGCATACAGCGCGCGACCCCGGATACGACCACCACGGCGGCGTCGGCCGCGGAGTCGGCCACGGCGGAGAGTCCGAAGCCGCCGGATCTCGATCTGCTCGCCCGTCAGGTGTATGCGATGCTCAAGCAGCGCCTCGCCGTTGAGCGCGAGCGCCTCGGCCGACCGCGCGGGCTGCGAACCTGGTAAGCAAGGAAAGCGAGGGAACGATTCATGGCATCGGGCTTCAGCTCGGCCTCCGGTAAGCCGGTCAAGGCTTACATCTGGAACGAAGAAAAGAATGAGAAGGTCGTCGACTGCCTGTTCAATCCGACCGAGTACAGCTTTTCCAAAAGCAATACCTGGCAGCGCAACGACATTATCGGTCGCGACCTGCCGCTGGTCAGCTTTCAGGGCGGCGGCACCATGACCATGACGGTGTCCCTGCTTTTCGATACCTATGCGCAGCCGTCCAGCGGGGGCCCGGCTCCGGACGTCCGAACCTATACCGAAAAAGTCCTGGACCTGATGAAGGTCGACCCAAGCCTGAAGGACCAGAACAGCCAGGCCGGACGGCCGCCCCGGGTGAGCTTTCGCTGGGGCAACTCGTGGAGCTTCAAGTCAGTCATCACTCAGATAAGCCAGCACTTCAAAATGTTCCTGTCCGATGGCACGCCGGTTCGCGCCACACTCGACGTCACGTTCCAGCAGGTCGAGCAGGAAGGCGTTTTTCCGCCGCAGAACCCGACGTCGGTCGCGACGGCGCAGAAGTTTCGCGTCGTCGGCCCCGGCGAGACCGTCGACACGATCGCTTTCCAGGAATACGGAGATCCCAAGAAGTGGCGACTCATCGCCGATTTCAACCATCTCGACGACCCGATGCGGCTTCGGCCGGGCCAGAAGCTCGCGATTCCGCCGGTCACCTAGAAAGGTAGAAGGCCATGTCCGTTCCCACGACTCAGATGCTGCTGCCGGTCGTCAACCTCAAGCTGGACGGAAGCGACCTGCCCGACGAGGCGATGCACCGGGTGACCGAGGTCGTCGTCGAGCAAAGCCTGCACCTTCCCGACATGTTCGTGATCCGACTGCACGACTTCGGGGACGATGCTAATCCCGGGCAGCACACCCTTTTCAAGATCGTCAGCCAGGACACGTTCGCGATTGGCAAGTCGATCGAGGTTCTCGCCGGCTGGAGCGGGGGCTCGCCGGCCTCGATTTTCAAGGGCGAGATCACCTCGGTCGAGATGGACGCGACCCTCGACCACGCGCCGTTGATCACCGTTCGGGGCTACGCGAAGTCGCACCGCCTGCACCGCGGTCGGCAAAGCAAGTCCTTTCTCCAGATGTCCGATAGCGACATCGCGAGCAGCGTCGCGCAGACCGCCGGCCTGCAAGTGTCCGCCGATTCGACGTCGGTCGTTCACGACTACGTCTTGCAGCACAATCAGACCAACTGGGACTTCCTCAAAGAGCGCGCCGCGCGTAATGGCTACGAGCTGTTCATGGACGGCTCGACCCTCCACTTTCGTAAGCCGCAGCGCGGGCAGACCAAGGGGCCGTACCAGACGTTCGGGGAGAACTTGCTCAGCATCCGGGTCAAGGTGTCCGCGTCGTTTCAGTCGGATCAGGTCACCGTTCGCGCCTGGGATCCAACGAGCAAGCAGGCAATCGTCGGACAGGCGACGAGCGGACAACTGGCGCCCACGACCGGCATCAGCCAGCCGGGCAGTAGCGTGGCATCGTCGGCGTTCAAGTCCGCCACGACCTACGTCGTGAACGTCCCGGTCGCCACCCAATCCGAAGCGGATAATCTGGCCCAGGCCATCTTCAACGATCTGGACGGCACCTTCATCCAGGCGGAGGGAGTATCGCTGGGCGATGGGTCGCTCAAGCCCGGCCTGACGGTCTCGGTCAAATCGGTCGGGCCGCGACTCTCCGGCGACTATTACATCACGTCCACTACCCACACGATCAATCCGTCGCAGGGCGGCTACACGACCGCGTTCGTGGTGAGCGGGCGGCAAACCAACTCGGTGCTCGAGCTGTTGGATGCGAAGGACGGCGGCGTCTCGGTGCCAAGCGTCGTGATCGGCGTCGTGACGAATAACCAGGATCCCGACGCAAACCTTGGCCGAGTCAAAGTCAAGTACCCCTGGCTCGACGACAACGATGAGAGCTACTGGGCGAGGATCGCCAGCCCGATGGCGGGAAGCAGCCGGGGATTTCTCTACATTCCCGAGGTCAACGACGAAGTGCTGGTGTCGTTCGAGCAGGGCGACATGACCCGCCCGTTCATTCTCGGTGGCCTCTGGAACGGCAAAGACGCTCCTCCGAAGAAGAACAGCGAAGTCGTCGGGGGAGATGGCAAGGTCAATCAACGAATCATTCAAACGCGGGCCGGTCACATCGTCAATCTGGACGATACCGATGGCTCCGAGAAAATTACCATCACCAGCAAGTCGGGCCACGTCATCACGATGGACGACAAGAGCGGCTCGGAAACGGTCTCGGTCGTCGATAAGACCGGAAATAACCTGATCAAGATCGAGTCATCGTCCAATAAGATTACGATTCAGGCGAACGGCGACGTCAACGTCACTGCCAAGCAGAACGCGACGGTCGAGGCAACCCAGAACGTCACCGTGAAGTCCGACAGCGGCAACATCACCGTGCAGGCGCCCACCGGCAACGTGTCGGTCGAATCGGAGTCCGGCAACGTATCGGTCAAGACCCAGGCTGGAAACGCCGAGGTCAGCACCGCGGCCGGTTCGCTTTCCCTGAAAGGAGTGCAGGTCACGGTCGAGGCCCAGGGGATGATGTCGCTCAAATCGAGCGGCATCTTGCAGATTCAGGGCTCGTTAGTCCAGATCAATTAAGAGGAATAGAGCGATGGACGAAGCCAGTCGGAGCTTCTCCGGATCGGGTTGGGCATTCCCGATGGGCGTCGATGGCCGCGGGGGACTGGCGCTCGCCACCGAGGACCAGGCGATTCGCCGCGGAATCTTCCTGATCCTCTCGACGGCCCGCGGTGAGCGCCGGATGCGTCCGCAGTTCGGCTGCGCGATCCACGACCTGGTCTTCGCGCCCAACGACGCGACGACGGCCGGGCTCATCCGCTACCACGTGATGGAAGCGCTGGGCTGGTGGGAGCCGCGCATCACGGTGACGGCCGTCGACGTTCAGACCGATTCCGAGGATGCCGCGAAAATCCTGATCGAAATCAGTTACGTCGTGAAGTCGACCAGTGACGAGCGCAGCCTCGTCTATCCCTTTTACCGAATTCCCGGAGAGGAGTGACGTCGATGCCCGCCACGACCCCAATCGTCGATCCGCGCAATTTTCAGGATCTCGTTGACGAGGCCAAGCGACGGATCCCTCAGTACTGTCCGGAGTGGACCGATCACAACGTCGCCGACCCCGGGGTTACCCTGATCGAGCTGTTCGCCTGGATGACCGACATCCTGCTCTATCGGCTCAACAACGTTCCCGAGCGCGACTTTCTAAAGTTCCTCGAGCTGATCGGCGCGCGCCCGTCGCCGCCGGTCCCCGCCAGCGCCGAGGCGACGTTCTGGCTCACCGCGCCGCAGAGCGACTTGAAGGTCATCGGCCGCGGAACCGAGGTCGCGACACGCCAGACCGAGACCCGGGCGTCGGTGAACTTTACCACCGATACCGACCTGAAGATCCGCGTTCCCAGTCTCCGCTATTGCATCCTGGCCCGCCGCCGCGAAGGCGCGCCCGGCGAGGGCTACGACTACGAGGACGTGACCGCTCGCCTTCAGTGGGAGCGGGCCGAGATCACCGCCTTTCAGGACGTGCCGGTCGAGGGCGACACCTTTTACCTCGGATTCGCCGAGAGTCTGGCCGGGCACGTCGTTCGCCTGAACCTCCAATGCGAGACGCTGCGGGCCCCCAACATCAACCAGGATGATCCGCCCCTCACCTGGGAATTCTGGAATGGGGCGGCCTGGGCGCCGCTCCTTCCGGCGGCGGAAGAGCTCGCCATGCTGCGTCAGATCGAACCGGAGTGCGCCGAGCTCGGGCCGCGCCTGGATAACACCCGCGGCCTCAACCGCAACGGGCGCGTCATCCTGATCGTGCCCCGGACCTGCGCGCTCTGGGAGCTGCGCGCCGGCAACCGCGCGCTCGAAGCCTGCTGGATTCGCTGCCGAGCCGCGCGGCGGCGATCCGATGAGCGATTCTACGACGGCTCGCCGATCGTTCACCGCTTTAGCGCGGAGAGCATCGGCGGCATGGTCACGGCCACGCATTCGTTCGAAGTGGTCGGCGAAGATCTGGGCCGGAGCGACGGTACGCCGTCCCAGCACTTTCCCGTGCTCAACCCGCCAATTCTGCCCCGACGCACCTCTGGCGATGATCCCGAGACGATCGAGGTCGACCGCGGTGACGGCACCGCCGAACGCTGGGCGGAAGTCGAAGACTTCGCGGCATCCAGCCCAACCGATTCCCACTTCGTCGTCGACAGTCTGAACGGCGAAATTCGCTTTGGTCCGCGCATCCACGAGCCAAGCGGGCAGGAGCAACAGTACGGCCGGATTCCCCCGAAAGACCGTCTGGTCCACATCACCCGCTACCGAAGCGGCGGCGGGGCGGTGGGCAACGTCGGGCGCGGAACGCTCAACGTGCCCAAGTCATCGGCTGGCCTGACCTACGTCAAGTGGGTGAACAATCTCGGCCCGGCCACCGGCGGGCGCGACCGCGAGACGCTCGAAGCCTACAAGATCCGCGGCCCGCGGCTCGTTCGCACGCGGGAGGTCGCGGTCACCAGGTCCGACTTCGAGTTTCTGGCGCGCGAGGCGTCGCCGCAGGCCGCTCGGGTTCGGTGCATCGCCGTCGCCGCGACGCCGTCGAGCAACGGATCGATTCCAAAGCACGTCCGCCTGGTCCTGGTTCCGGCGGTTCCGACCACCGACGAGTACGTCCCGCGAACGCAGCTCGAGCTTCCCGACGAGGTTCGGCGCGAGCTCTGCCGACGGGTCCAGGCCTACCTCGAAGAGCGGTGCCCGCTGTCCACCGAGCTGGCGGTGGGACTGCCGGATTACCATTGGGTCAGTGTGCGCGCGAAGCTGATCGTTCGCGCGCGACCGGATCTGGAGGCCAAGGACCGGGAAGCCAGGCGCGTGGAAACCCAGAACGAGGCCCGGCGCCTGCTGTACAAGTTCATTCACCCGGTCACCGGTGGCCCCGAGGGAAGCGGGTGGCCCTTTGGAAAGTCCTTGACCCTTGGCGACTTGTACCCTATCCTGCAAGGCGTCGACCGCGTCGAGTACGTCGAGGAAGTCCGTTTTCGAACGATCACGATCGACGCCAACGGCAACCGCAACCAGGGTCCGGACGACCGGCTGATTCGTTTGAAGGATACCGAGGTCTTGTGCTCGGACATTCACGAGATCGACGTGCTCGAAGAATAGGGATGCGCCATGGCAATCGTTGAGGCTTTGGCCCGGTTGATCGACGACAATCTCACCGTCGAGGCGGGGGCGACCGTCGAAACGTCCATTTCGGTCGGACCGCTGGCGAACGCCTGGGCAGACTCCTTTCAGGAGTTCGAGGTTCGCGTCGCCGGCCTGCCGGAGAACTGGTATAACCTGTCCGCCGGGCGAGTGCGGGTGCAGGCGGGGCAATCGGCGGACGTCTTGCTGGTCATTCGACCGCCCCACGAGGATCTCGCCCATCCGCTCGGCGAGTACCGGTTCAGCATCGCGATCACACCGGCCGAGGGCGGGGACACGATCGGCCTGCCCGGGCAGTTGCTGGTCCTCGCACCCGGCTCGACCGAGCGACAGAGTCGCCTCCTGCAATATCTGCCGGCGGTTTTCCGAGGCGACGCCTTTCTGTCGCGATTTCTCCTCATTTACCAGAGCATCCTTGATCCGATCGAGGAAACCGTCGATAATACTCATCACTACTTGGATCCAGGCACCGCGCCAGCCGAGTTCTTGCCGTGGCTGGCATCGTGGGTTGGGCTGGATCTGGATCCGGGACTGGACGAAGCGCGCCAACGGGACTTGATTCGGCGCGCGGTCGAGCTGCACCGCTGGAAAGGCACGCGACGGGGCCTCCGTGAGGAATTACAGATCCGGACCGGCGGCCGGGCGCTGATCGTCGAAAACTTTGATGGCATGCGGCTGGGACAGGACGCGTCGCTCGGGCTGAACACCAATCTGGGAGTCCGGTGCGATCAGTTTGTCGCGGTCACGCTCGCGACGAACGGTGGACGGGAGACGAGCCAGCAGGATGCCGACGCGCTGGTCCAGGAGCTGAAGCCGGCGCACGTTGGCCACGTGGTTCGAACCGTCCCGACGCCGAGCAAGACGAACGGAGGTGGACATGGCTAGTCTCGTGAGCGCAGACGGGACGAGCTTCGAGCTGGCGGAAGCGGAAACCCTGCTAGGGCGAGGCGGTCGCGAATACAACGACCCACCCAAAGTGGACGTCGGACCATTGGAGGGCGGAGCTACTGTCTCTCACCATCACGCGCGAATCTACCGTCGGACCGGACAATGGTATCTCCGAGTGGAATCCTCGGCCCGAAATCCGACAGTGGTGGGAGACAAGCTCATTCCCGGGGGAGAAGAAGCCCCGCTGGTCGACAACGTTCGCGTCAAATTGGGCGAGGTGGTGCTCATCTTCCACGGTCCCGCGGAAGCGGTTCTCCAGTCGCCCGAGATGACGATGGCCGACGGCAACGGCTTGACCCTCGCCCCGACCGCTCCCCGGGAGCCGCCGGCGGCCTCGCTCGCGGCATCGCTGGCGCCGCCACCGCCGCCCGCGACGGTGGAACCTCCGGCCAGGGAAACGCCGGCCGTCGCTGCTCCAAAGCCGGCCGCCCCTTCCCCCAAGCGGCCAGACAACTGGCCAGCTCGGCTTCCCGGGCGCCCGGCGACCCTGGCCGCCCTCGGGGTGACCGAGTTCAAGCGGGTCAATCCATTTCGTGGGCTAATGATCGACGAGGAAGCCTGGGCCGACGCGCACGACTACCACCGGGTCCAGGGCCGACTCCATCTGTTGACCGCGCACGGCTGGGGAATCATCGAAGGACTTGAGGTGCTGGCGGATCCGCACGTCCCAAACACTCTGCTGATTCGGCCCGGCGTTGCCTTCGACTACCAGGGCCGGCCCATGCTGATCGGACAGGAGCGACGACTGACCCTCTCGGCCGCCGATGGCACGACGCTCTATGTCGTGCTACGCTGGCGCGAGGAGCTGACCACGCCCCAGCGGTTCTGGAACGACCTCGACGAATACACCCGGGTCGTCGAGCGGTGCGACGCGCTCGTCCAGGAATCTCCGCCAGCCCAGCCGGTTCTCGAGCTCGCCCGCCTGAAAGTTGCCGGGCCGGTGCGTAATGCCAGCGATCCGCTGGGCCCTCAACCGGGCGAGATCGACCTGCGCTTCCGCGAGCGACTTTCGGTGCGACCACGGCCAGACCTGGCGGTGGCCCAGCTCGTCGCCGCCGACGACGTCTCCGACGGGAAGCCGCCCCGCCACATTCTCGGCTTACGCTATCTCTTGCGCGAAATCGGTCAGACCACCGCCTATCGGGCGCGCTGGGCCGGCACGGTCCGGCTTGGCGATCCGATTCCAGCGGTGTCGCTCCTCTATTTCACCGGAACCGGAAAGTTCAGCGTCGACGATGCCGCGCTGGAGGGCCTTCGCTCGTTCCTTGAGAATGGCGGGGTCCTGATGCTTGACCCATGCGGCGAAGGAAGCGTTGGTGACTTCATCGGCTCCGCCGAAGCACTGGCCAAGAAGCTGGCCATTGGTCTGCAGCCGGTCAACCGCGCTCACCCGATGCTGTCCGCTCGCCACGTGTTCGCCGAGCCGCCACTGCCCGGAAAGAAGGACGAGACAACCCTGGCCGAAAATGGCGGCCTGATTCTCAGTACTGTCGATTACGGCTGCGCCTGGCAGGGCGGCCCGGCGGATACGTCGTTGCCCCGCGAAACGGTTCGTGCCGCGCTCGAGCTGGGGGTGAACGCCGCGGTCTTCGCCCGCCAGCGGCAACGTCCGCTGGAAGTCATCGAGCTGGAAGCGTAACGCGGAGCACAGGATCGAGGTTGGGATGGCTGAGCTGATCGCCGGCAGTGAGAAGACCCGGCTCACCGTGAACGGCGAATCGGTGCTTGTCGGACGACATAGCGACGATGGAACCTTTACCCCGGACATCGATCTGGGCGGCATGGAGGGCGGTCGCACCGTTTCCCGACGTCATGCCTGGATCTTCAAGCGCAATGGTAAGTGGTTCCTACGGGTGGAATCGACGACGACGAACGCGACCGCCGTGGGAGGGCAACCGCTCGCGACCGGCCAGGAGGCCGAGCTGCTCGACGGCGCCGAGATCATCCTGGGGAAAATCCCACTGGTCTTCAACGCCGAGGGTGGTGAGCCCCCGCCCGAGCCGGTCTTTGCCGGGCCAGCCAAGCCGAGCGCGGAGTTCCGGGCCAACGAGCGCACGGTTCCCCTGGCCGCCGCGGACGGCGGGTCGTTGTCGCTCGGCCGTCACTCCGACGACGGCAGCTACCAGCCCGACGTCGATCTTTCGGACCTGGCCTACGGTCGAACGGTCTCGCGTCACCACGGCCTGCTGTCGTACCGGGGCGGCCAGTGGTTCCTGAAGGTCGAAGCCGCGGTCACCAATCCGACGATCCTCAACGGCACCACCCTCGACCTTGGGCAAGAGGTCGCGCTCAATGACCAGGACCAGCTTCAGCTCGGCCGGGTGATCGCGACGTTCCACCAGCTCAAGCAGATTCCATCGGTCGGCCCGGAGCTGATCGAGGTCATGGTCGCCCCGGCCCAGTTCGTCACCGACGCCGGCAACGAGGTCCGAGCAACCGTCACCGTCGTCAATCACACCGGCCACGTGGATTGGTTCAGGATCGAGGTCGAGGGCATTCCAATAGAGTGGTGCCGGATCTTCCTTCCCGACGGCACCGAGGCCCAACCGGCTCAGGTCCGCCTGTTCCATACCCCGGCCCACACCGCCACGCCGTCTCCCGACGCGATGGCCCAGCTCAAGCTCTACATCCGACCTCCGAAGGATAGCCAGACCTGGGCCGGCGCTCGAGAATTCGCCGTCAGCGCCACGACCCAGGGGGAGCCACGCATGCGACGGGCAACCTCCGGCGTGCTGACGATTAACCGCTTCGAGAACGTCGATGCGACGATTCAGCCCGACAGGATCGCGCGCCCGCGTGGCGAGTTCAAAGTTCAGGTCGTCAACGCCGGAAACGATCCCCTGGCGGTGGAGGTGGAGACCGCCGGCGACGGGCTGTTCATCGACGTCGACCGACCCCAGTTCACCCTGGCCAACGGGGTCAAGGATGAGTTCACGGTCAAGGCGCGGGTCAGGCATCGGCACTGGCTCGGCGCGGAGAAGGATTATATCCTCGGGGTCACGGTCAGGGCGGGCGGCTCGAAGGAGCAACTGATCAGCTACGTCGTCTGCCCGCCCCGGATCCCGCGCTGGATCCAGCTCCTTTTCTCGCGGATCCAGCCAATCCTGATTCCGGTCCTGATGCTGTTGGCATTGATCGGCGCCGGGTTCGTGCTCCTTCGTCCGCCAGACATCAAAGGCTTCAAGGCCGATCCGGCGTCGGTGATCGTGGGCACGCCGGTGGCACTGTCCTGGACGATCGATCGGGCGAAGAGCGTGAATATCGACCCGAGCAGCGGAAACGCCCAGTTGAAACCCGACTCCGGGACGTTGAAGGTCGTGCCGACGGCATCGACCAATTATACGTTGACGGCCCGCAATCTGGTCGGCATCTCGAGCCACCAGAGCGTCAGCGTCGAGGTCAAGCCGGCGCCCCAGGTGCCCCAGATCGCCAGCTTCACCGCGTCCACCGACCACCTCGCGAAGGAGGGCTTACCGGTCACCCTTGACTGGAAGGTCACCGGCGCGACCAAAATCGCGATCACGCCCGCCGACGAGATCAAAGACGTGAAGGATTCCGGCGAGGCGACGGTGCATCCGTCGCAGGCGAGCACGGTGTATACCCTGACCGCGACCAACGACGCCGGTTCGATCAACGCGACCAAGACCATCGTGATCGACCCGCCCCAGATCGCCTCGTTCACCTCGAGCGCGCCGAGCGTCGGTCAGGGTGGCACGGTCCAACTGAGCTGGGTCGCGCAGAACTTCACCAAGCTCACGATCAAGGCGGACAAAGGCGACGTCGAGCCCCAGAAGCAAGAGGTCGACGTCACGTCATTGTCCAGCCAGACCGTCAATCCGCTCCAGGACACCGAGTACACCCTCACCGCGACCAACGCCGGTGGATCGGTCACCAAGACGGTGAAGGTCGCGGTGACCGCGCTCCAGATCGCGCTCTTCAAGGCGGACCCGCCATCTATCGCCAAGGGCGCGCAGGCCCAGCTCAGTTGGAGCATCACCGGCGCGATCTCGACCACCTCGATCAATATTCAGCCCGACGTCGGGGTCGTCTCCCCGGGACAGACCAGCGTGCTGGTGAGCCCGGACAAGACGACAACCTACACGATCAGCGTGATCGGCCCCGGTCTGAGCAAGCCGATCCAGAAGACGACCGCGGTCACGGTCGGGCTCGGCGCGGTCAGCATCGACTTCGTCACCGCCGCGCCGGCGTCGATCGCCAAGGGCGACTCGGCGACCCTGACCTTCAGCGTGCAGAACGCGAAGACCATCACCATCACCTCGAGCGATGGCACGTTCACGAAAACCATGACGGCCAGTCAGCCCAGCTTCCAGGGAAGCATCGCGGTGTCTCCGGCGAAGACGACCACCTACACTCTGACCGCGGTGAACGACACCGGCTCGAAGGCCCAACCGGCGACGGTCGTGGTTCTCGCGCCGACTCCGACCCCGCCGCCGGCGACCCCGGCCAAGACGGCGCCGGAGGCATCCCCTCCGCCCGCGCCAAAAGCGGGAGGCTGATCGGCCGAACGATCGCTCCGTCGGCGGGAGGCGCGGTTGGTGCCGTTTGACCGGGGCACCAGGGGGACGGGTTCGGGCGCGACGGATCCTGCCGTTTGTGTTCACCGTCTCTTGACACACATCTGGTATTGAGCCTGATACAGTCCGTGGCGTAGGGTTTTCGGGTATGGTTAGACGGTACGTGCAAGGAGCGGGACGAAACACCGTCACCCTTTGCGCGGTCGGGAACCATCGGGAGTAGCATTCACCGACCCTCAAGGTCAGACACCATCGGGAAGCGTTGGATTGCCGAAGGAGAGATAAGTCATGGACGATTCTGCACGCACGAACGCGGTGGGCCAATGGGAAGGCTATGTCGAACAGCTTCGACGTCAGATGCCTGCCGCCCCGGATGGGCTCCTGAATTTTTACGTGAAATGGATGCCCTGGCTGGCGATCGTGTTCGGCGCGATTAGTCTTTTCTTTCTCATCGTCGTTGGGATCGTGCTCGCGGCGGTCAGCCCGCTGCTGGCATTGGGCGGAGCATCAGGCATCTCGGCCGGCCTTGGCGCGCTGGTCGCGCTGGTTCTTGGTATCGCCACCGGGGTTCTGGCGGTCCTGGGTGGCTACTGGATGTTGAATCGACGCGCGGTCGGCTGGTGGATCTTCGCGATCGGGATCGTCGTCGGCATCCTGTCCAACCTGGTGCACCTCGCGATCATTGGGTTGATCGTCGATCTGGCAATCGGGTACATTCACGTTCTGGTACGGCCGCGGTACAGTTAGTCAGGTCGGGCCACCGGGGCGCCTTACCGAGCAAGTAGCGCCCAGGCTCAGCCTGGCGCGCCAAACAGCCACCGGGCGACTCACCACAGCGAGTCGCCCGGTGGCTGTTTGCCTTCCCGGCGACGATGAAAATCGGAGCTGTTTCAGGTACAATGTCACCAGTGTGTCAGGAACGGTGACGCACGCGCGGACCACGGCCAGGAGAAACGCGTGCCCACGCTCGGACAGGAACTTTCGGATTTTCGAGAACGCCACTTCGTCGGTCGACAGCCCGAGCTCACGATCTTCGATCGCTGGCTCCAGGAGACCACGGCCCCGCCGTCGATTCTGAACGTCAGCGGCATCGGCGGCAGCGGCAAGACCGAGCTTTTGCACGCCTTCGCGCGGCGATTGGGCCAGCTTGGCATTCCGGCCCTCTACCTCGACGGCCGAACCGTCCGCATGTCCCAGGCCGACCTGGCCACCGCGTTGGAGCCATCGCGGCACCTCGCGCCGTCCGGGAACGGCTACCCGGCGATGGTGCTGCTGATCGATACCTACGAGGAAATCGGCGCGCACGATCGCTGGTTCCGCGAATCGTTCTTGAGCGAGCTCGACTCGTCGGTGCGCATCGTCCTGGCCGGTCGTTATCCAGTCGACCGCCTCTGGACGGCCTTCGTCGGTTGGTCCCAGCTCATCCGCTCCCTACCGGTCGGCCCCTTGACGGAAGCAGCCGGGCGAGAGTACCTGCGGCGACGGACGATCGTCGACGAGGTCCTCGCCGGGCAGATCTGGTCCTTCACCCAGGGTCACCCGCTGGCGTTGTCGCTGGCTACCGATCTGGTGCTTCGGTTGAGTCTTCGCGAGTTTACCGCAAGGCCGGAGCGCTACCTCGTCCTCCAAAACCTCTCCCGCCGGCTCCTGGCCGAGGTCGAGGACCGCCAATTCCGAGAGCTGCTCGAAGCCGCGTCGATGGTGCGTCAGTTCGACGAAGCGATGCTGGCAGCGCTGGTCGGCAAGTCCGACTCCGGCGATACCTTCGAGCAACTGTCCCAGCTCTCGATCGTTCGCCCGACCACTCATGGCCTCGCCGTCCACGACGTCGTCCGGCGGGCGCTCACCAACGAGCTTCGCTGGCGCAATCTCGACCATTACGCCGAGCTTCGGTCCCGCGCCCTGGCCTTCTATTCGTCGCGGTTTCGGAGCGCGTCGTCCGAGGACCGGCACTGGCTCGTTGCCGACTGGCTGTCGTTCTCGACGCGCGCCTTGATTCAGCATCTGCTGTTCGAAGAGGGCGAGCCCGGGGAGATCATCGTCGAGCCGGCCGGCCCCGGAGACCAGGACGCTCCGCGGCGGGTGCGGGAGAATGGGTCAGCGTCGGCCATGGTCGGCGCCGATGCCGTGGCCGGCCCCGATCAGCTCACCCGTTCAGCGGCCGCCCGTCTGATGGTCGCGCGCAACTGGGATGGCGAAGTCGTCGGCTATTCCACGGTCGTCCCGGTCTGCCCGGATACCCTTCCGATGATCCTTGGCAGCCCCCGCGCGGCCGCCGCGCTGCGAGCGAGCACCGCCTGGGGAGAGATCACCGACCTTCCGGAGACTGCCGATACCTTCATCGTCTGGGATCTCGCGCCCGGCCACGGGGCGCCATCGGTGCGCTCGGCGTTGATTCGCGACCTGATCGGGTTGCTCGCACGCGGCAAGCGGTACCTCGTCCCAACCGCGTTTCCGGAGCACCGGGCCTTTCTGTCGATGCTTGGCTTCCGACCGATCGGCGGAAGCCCGGCTGATGGCCCGACCGAGACCGCGCTCCTGCCGTTAGAGCTGGATCTTCGCGAAATCGGCGCGGAACGCTGGGTCGAGGCGGTGCTCAGCGGAGAGCACCTACCCGCGACACCGCATCGGGTATCCTCGGCCAGCCTCCAACCGGTCGTTCAAGACGTCCTGTCCCATTGGTCCGACGACGAGCTGGTCTCGGCTTCGCCGCTCCTTCGCCTCAGCGATGGCGGCGACGGCGCCCAGCCTCGGGAACGGGCGAAGGCCATTCGCGAGGTCATCTGCAAGGCGCTCGGCGATGCGACGGATAGCGCCTCGGACGACGAGCGCGACGCGCTGCACGCCCTTGAGCTTGCCTATCTGCAACGTTCGACCAGCCACGAGCGCCTGGCCGAGCGCTTATCGGTCTCGCGCTCCACGCTCTACCGCATGCTCAATCGCGGCTGTCGCGTGTTGACCACCCACCTCGCCGAAGCCAGACGCGACTCTTGATTACCCGCGCATCGGCACCCGACTGTCGAATTCCGCCGCGGCTTCATCCATTCGGTTGAACGTTCCGCCCAGATCGCGGACCTGCTGGATCAGTTGCTCGAGCGCCAGCATCCGGTGCCCGCGTCCGACGACCTGCGGGTGGAACGTATAGGTCAGGACGCCCCACTCCACGTTCCGCGCCATGAAGCGAAAATCGGCGACCCAGTTGTCGAGGACGGCCTCGGCGTGCATCAGGCCCGGTTGAATGGACGACTGGGTCCGCCGATACTCGAAATGGGGAAAATCGTCGAGCGACCAGCTCACCGGAATCTCGATCAACCGGGTCGGGCGGCCCCAGTGCACCGCCCCGTCACTGCCAATCTCATCGCCCTGGCGCGCCCGATAGGGTTGGTCATCGTGGGCCATCATGCTACTATCGTACTGGAACCCGCGGGCGAGCAGCAGGTCGACCGAGCGCGCGCTGAGATCCCAGGATGGCGAGCGATAGCCCCGCGGGGCCGCGCCGGTGATCTTGCGGATCGACTCGCTCCCACGCGCCAGCACCGCGTCTTCTTCCTCGGCGGTCAGGGTCGCCGGCGGCTCGTGCAGATAGCCGTGGTGAGCGATCTCGTGCCCCGCGGCGTGGATCCGCCGACAGATCTCCGGATAGGTATCGAGGGTGTGCCCTGGCACGAACCAGGTCGCGCGAATATCGTCGTGCTTGAGCAAGGCGAGGATTCGCTCCGCCCCGACCAGGCCGAACTCGCCGCGAGAGATGGACGTCGGCGTCGTCAGGCCGCGGTTGATCCAGGACGAGATCACGTCGAAATCGAACGTCAAGCAGGCGATGTGCCTGGTCATCAGTCATCCTCCACTCACGTCTCGTCGCCGAACGACGTCGGGAGAAGCGGCTCGACGTCCACGTCCAGCGATCGCAAAGTCGCGATGACCTCGGCGCGATGCTCCGGTCCTCGGGTCTCCAGGTGAAGCAAAACCTCGGATACGTCCACCGGCAGCCCCCAGCTCGCCCGATGGTGCTCGATGTTCAGGACGTTCACCCTCCGTTCGCTCAATGGCGTCAGCAGCCGCATCAACTGGCCGGGGCGATCCGGCAGCCTGGCCCGGAGCAGGAGCGACCGCCCCGAATGGACCATGCCATACTCGATGAAGTGGCCGAGCAAGTTGGGATCGACGTTACCGCCCGAGACGATCACGACGGCCGATGCGTCCGGTGGAAGATCGATCCGCCGCGCGAGTAACGCCGCGACTCCGACCGCGCCGGCCGGCTCGACCACCAGCTTCACCGTCTCGAGCAAGTACACCACCGCGCGATAGATCTCATCTTCTTCGACGGTCACCATCGCGTCAACCTGCCCTTGCATGACCTGAAAGGCCTTTTCGCCCGGCTCGCCCACCCGGATGCCGTCGGCAACCGTCCGCGCCGAGCGCGGCTCCCGCCGCCCGCTCCGGAAGGACTCGACCGCCGCCGACGCGCCGCTCGCCTGGACGCCCACGACTCGGACGGACCGGCGAGCTGCCCGTGCCGCCAGAGCAACGCCGGCGATCAGGCCGCCACCACCGACCGGCGCCAGGACGACGCCGGTCTCTGGAAGCTGGTCGAGAATTTCCAGCATGACCGTGCCCTGTCCGGTGATGATGTGCCAGTCGTCGAAGGGATGAACGAAGGTCGACTGCTGCTCGCTCGCCAGGCCCACCGCGCGCTGGTAGGCATCCTCGTAGCTCGATCCATGAAGCGCGGCCCGAGCGCCCAGCGCTTGAATCGCCGTCACCTTGACCAGGGACGCGCTCTCCGGCAGCACGATCGTCGCGGGGGCTCCCACCAGCTTCGCGGCGAGCGCCACGCCCAGCCCGTGGTTTCCGGCCGATGCCGCGATGACCCCGCGAGCCCGCTCATCGCCGGATAGCCCGGAGATTTTGACGTAGGCGCCTCGCAGCTTGAAGGACCCGGTTCGCTGGAGGTTTTCGCACTTTAGGTAGACCGGGTGGCCGGTCAACGTGCTTAATCCATCCGCGACCAGAAGCGGGGTCTGGCGGGCTACTCCGTTCAGGGCACGGCGAGCTCGGCGTAGACCCGCGATGGTTGGGACGTCCGGGGCGCCCATGGCTTTGTACCTCCGCCGACCGCCCTCAGTCTATCCCGTTCCCGCACCCACGCGCAACGCCCTACCACGCGCAAAGATCGACTGAAGTTGAGACAACCGTGGTATTGAACCCGACACTTGCCGTGAAGTATGCTTGTTTTCCCCTGGCTGGCCCTGCCCGGGCAGCGCGGGGATAATCTTCAACAGCTTGGGAGAAACGCAGGTGAACTCACGATGGCTCGCCACGTTCGGCGTCGCGCTCGCTCTCGCGGCGACCGCCTGTTCCGGCGGCGCTCCGCAAACGCCCTCATCGGCGGCAAATGGCACGGTCGCGCCCGCCGCGACGTCGGCGCCGGCACAGGCCGCGACCGCTCCGGCGGCGCCGACGACCGCGCCAACCGCCGCGCCGACCACGGCTCCCACGGTCGCGCCAACCGTCGCGGCAACCGCGACGACCGCGCCTCAGCCAACGACCGCCGCGGTCACGCCCACCGCGGCGGCACAGGCATCGACCTCCGGCGGCGGAAATGTCCCACCCGAATTGAAGGCGATGGGCCTTGCCTGGGCGAACGCGACGAGCTTCAAGATGAGCATGAACACGTCGGACAACGGGACCCAGAACCAGATCACGATGGAGATCGTGCGACCGGACCGCCAGCACGTCAAGTTCTCGGCCGGCCAGCAGAGCTTCGAAATGATCGACATCGGGACCGACCACTACATCAACATGGGCGGGAAGTGGACGAAAACCACGACGAAGGCCCCGACGGCCAATCTGGCCGATCCCCAGGCGACGATCGACAGCTTCAACAAGTCCGTCGACTCGAATACCAGGATCACGAAAGGTGGAACCGAGACGGTCAACGGCACTCCCTGCCAGGACTGGGTCGTGGCCGTCTCCGGCAGTGGCTCCGACGAATCGGGCGGGGGAACGATGTGCATTGGTCTCAAAGACAACCTGCCGGTCCAGTTCAAGGACACGGCCGGTAAATTCTTGCTAACCTTCTCCGACTGGAACGCCCCGATCGACATCAAGCCACCGATCTGATCTGGATCGGTGGGATCAAAGCAAGGAGGCCGTGCGGTGGCGGCCTCCTTGCTTTGATGCGACCGATCGAGCGGTCAGGCCAGACGCCGGCGCATTCCCAATCCGGTCACCAGCACGGCAAGCCCACCCAGGGCAACCGCGGTCACCGGCGCTCCGCCAGTCTGGGGTAAGGTGGTCGCCGCCGGCGCGGCCGCGGCGGGCGCGGTCTGTCCGGCGAAGGGCGCAAGCTCGTTCAGCGCCTCCTGGGCTTCGCCGCGCTCGGCGTTGAGCGCGCTATGGGCGGTGTCGAGATCCTTGGCCGAGCTGACCTGCTTCCCCGACTGCAAGGCGGCGGTCACGTGGGTCAAAACTCCCTGGACACGCGAGCGCGACGCATCGTCCGGGGCCAGCGGGAGCGCGGCCTGGAGCAGCGATTGGACTTGCTGCCCGGTCGTCAGGGCCGTGGCGGCATCGGCTTGCAGCGTCGCGAGATCGGTCGCCGCGAGCCCTTGATTGATCTGACTGACCCAGGTCTCGTTCGCGGTATTGGCCTGAGCGACCAGCGAGCCGAAATCCTGGGCGAACGTCGAGCCAATCGCCAGCGCCTGCAAAAGCAGCGCCAGAATTCCGACCGTGATGATCTTCCGCACCATCTTCGTCTCCTTTCCGGTTCCATCTCGCGGGATGGAAGGGAAAGAAGAGCAAAGATGGGTCCAGGAATCAGCTAACCGCTGATGGCCTCCTGGATCCGAGCCAGATCTTCGGCGCTCAGCTCGCCGTCCGCCGCCGCGGCGTTGGCCTGGATCTGCGCGACGTTCTTGGCGCCCGGGATCGCCGTCGTCACCCCGGGGTTCGCTAGAACGTAGCGCAGCGCCGCCTGCGCCATGGTCCGATCCGGCCGCGCCAGGAAGCGGAGCTTCTCGACCTGGCGCACCTGACGGAGAAAGCGCTCGCGCCCTTCGCCCTGGTTCCAGCCCACCCGAACCTGATCGTCGAAGGTCGTGTTCTCGTCGAACTTGCCGGCCAGCACGCCCTGGGCAATCGGACCACGAATCAAGGTGCCGATCTCGTTCTCCCGGCAGTAGGGCAAGATGTCGGCGGCCGCGCCCGGGTTGAGAATGCTGTAGTTGATCTGGCACGACGCGCAGCGACCATCGCGATTGAAGCGTCGCAGCACCTCGAGCGAGTTGGTCGAGATCGCGTAGTGGCGAATCTTGCCCTTCTCGATCAGCCGGTCGAAGGCTTCGAGAAAGATCGAAGGGTCTTCGAGGGTTCCGATGTGGCACTGGTAGAGGTCGATCGTCTCGAGCTTCATTCGCCCGAGGCTCGCCTCGCAACACAGGTAGACGTGCTCGGGCGAGGCGTAGCTCAGGGGATGCCCCGCCCGGCGGGCGAAGTTCCCGACCTTGGTCGCGACGTAGACGCCCTGACGGTGGCCGCGGAGCGCCTTCCCGACCAGCTCCTCGCTCACCCCCTGTCCGTAGGCATCCGCGGTGTCGAACAGGTTCACCCCGAGATCGGTCGCCGCGTGAATGGTTCGAATCGCCTCAGCTTCGGCCACCGCGCCCCACTGGCCGCCGATTCCCCAGCACCCCATGCTGACCGCCGACACCTGCCAGCCGGTCTTTCCAAGCGGTCGATAGCGCATTGGCTTCTCCTTGTCGTGTGGTTCGCGAGATTCGCGCCGGCTTGGTACAATCTGTCTGAGACGGACCTCGCCGAGCCCGTGACCCACCAGCTAGATCTGGACACGATGATATCAGATGAGCCAATGTCCGCGCGCGCGCCCACCTGGGAGGCCGCGCGCCGAAATCCTCGCCTGGCCCGGCCGCGCCTCGTCCGGGAGCGGATGATCGACGCGATGCGCGCGTTTTTCAAGCGTGGGGGCTACCACGAGGTGGAAACGCCGCTGCTGGTCCGCTGCCCGGGCATGGAGCCGTACCTTGACGTGTTTCAGACGCCCTGGACGACCGCCCGGGGCGAGCGCTTCCTCGGCTACCTCACCACCTCGCCCGAGTACGCGATGAAGAAGCTCCTCGCCGCCGGAATCGGACCGATCTTTCAGATCTGCAAGAGCTTTCGGAACGGCGAGGAAGTCAGCGCGCTCCACAATCCCGAGTTCACGATCCTCGAATGGTATCGGCCCCACGCCGACTACACCGATCTGATGCGGGAGTGCGAGGAGCTCTTGCGCCAGGTCTCGCACGTCGTTCAGCCAGGCGACGGCGACATCCTGACCTACCAGGGCGCGCGGATCGATCTTGGCTCTCCCTGGGAGCGCCTGACCGTGCGCGAGGCGTTCCGTCGGTACGCCGAGGTCGATCTGGCCAACGATTCCGACCGCCTCGTCGAGGTCGCGCGGACGAAGGGGTATTCGGTCGATGCCCGGACGACCTGGGAGCAGGCGTATCACCAGATCTTCCTCAACGAGATCGAGCCGCGACTCGGCCGCCCGACGCCGACCATCCTCTACGAATATCCCATCGCGATGGCCGCGCTGGCCCGACCGAGTCCATCCGACCCGACGGTGGCCGAGCGGTTCGAGCTCTACCTCGCGGGTATCGAGCTTGCCAACGCCTTTGGTGAGCTGACCGACGCCGGCGAGCAGCGTCGACGCCTCCAGACCGAGCGCGCCGAGCGCCAGCGCCTCGGCAAGGCGCTCTACGAGCTCGACGAGGACTTCCTCGCGGCGCTCGCGGTCGGAATTCCGCCGTCGGCCGGCATCGCGCTCGGCGTCGATCGCCTGGCGATGTTATTTGCCGACGTCGCGTCGATTCACGAGGTGCTGTGGTTCTCGGCGGACGAGCTCTTTCGACATCCTCGGACCCGGGATGGGGCGGCGCGGCTCCCTTACCCCCTACCCCCTCTCCCAGGCGCGGGAGAGGGGGCTTGAGATAAGCATCTCCCTGGAGGCCCTTCCCCCGCGGCCGGGGGAAGGGGTAGGGGATGAGGGACGATCTCAGATCGCGCGAAATCGTGAAACCAAGGAGACAGGATGCAGATCACGACGTCCGACTTTCGCAAAGGGGTCTACATCGTCTTTCATGACGAGCCCTATCAGATCGCCGACCTCGAGTTCGTGAACCCGGGCAAAGGCTCGGCGTTCTTTCGAACCCGGCTCAAGTCGCTGAAAACCGGTCGCATGGTCGACTACACGTTCAAATCGGGTGAATCGGTCGAAGAGTACGCAATGATCACCCGCGAGCTTCAGTACCTCTACCGCGACGCCGATCACCTCATCTTCATGGATCCCGAGACTTTCAACCAGCATACTGCCGAGGCCCTGGTCCTCGGGAATATCGTCGATTTCCTGCGCGAAAACGACACCTACGCGGTGATGCTGCACGACGAAGAGATCGTCGGGATCCGGGCGCCGAAGCGGGTCGTGGTGACGGTGGCGCAAGCCGAGCCCAGCGTGAAGGGCAACACCGCGTCCGGCCTCACCAAGCCGGTCGTTCTCGATAACGGTGTCACGGTGACCGCGCCGGCGTTCATCGAGCCGGGCGATACGATCGCGGTCAATCCTGACACCCGAGAATACATCGAGCGGGTCGCCTCCTGATGCCCGCTTCGGGCGCCAATGGATCCCCTTCCTTCTCCGAGGCGCTTCGATCGAGCATCCGCGACGTCGCCGAGTTACGCGCCTATCTTTCGGGGCGAGGAATCGCCCCGGAGCACGCGGGACTCGCTGGCCTGGCCGATCCGACGGTGCTGCCGATTCGAGTGCCACGCTACTACCTCGACCTGATCGACTGGACCGATCCAGACGACCCGCTCCGGCGACAGGTGCTGCCGCTTTCCGCCGAGGCGAAGGTGCTGCCGGACGACCTCCGGGATCCGATCGGCGACGAATGCCACAGCCCGGTTCCCGGCATCGTCCATCGCTATCCGGATCGGGCGCTCCTGCTCTTGACCGCGACCTGCGCGGTCCATTGCCGCTTCTGCTTCCGCCGCGAATTCATCGGCCGGCCGACGCGGACGCTGCGTCGCGACCAGTTCGAGGCCGCGCTGGGTTACCTGGCCGACCATCCGGAGATCTGGGAGGTCATCCTGAGCGGCGGGGATCCACTGGTGTTTCCCGACCGCTACCTCCAGGTCGTCTTGCAGCGGCTGCGGGCGATTCACCACGTCAAGGTCATTCGGATTCACAGTCGGGTGCCGGCGATCTTTCCCGATCGAATCACCCCGACCTTCACCACCCTGGCCCGCCAGCACGCGCCACTTTATCTGGTCGTCCACGTCAATCATCCGCGCGAGGTGACGTCTCGGTTCGTCGAGCGCATCGGAGCGCTGATCGATCGCGGCGTGCCGGTCCTCTCCCAATCGGTGCTGCTGCGGGGCGTGAACGACGACGTCGCGGTCCTGGGCGCGCTGTTCAAGCGGCTGGTCGAGGCACGCGTCAAGCCGTATTATCTGCATCAGCTCGACCGCGCCCCCGGCACCAACCACTTTCGCGTGCCGATTCAGGACGGGCTTCGTCTGATGGCCGGGCTGCGCGGCCACATCTCGGGCCTGTGCATCCCAACGTACATGCTCGATATCCCCGGCGGCGCGGGCAAGGTTCCCCTCACTCCCCGGTACGTCCACCCACGGACCGACCGCCTGTACGACGTCGTCAATCACCGGGGCGAGCGGCTTATCTACCGGGAGCCTGTCACGTTTGAGTCCGAACCGAGGCGAGAAGGAGTAGTCGTCGATGGTTGAGCCGCCGGAGCTCTCCGAGGAAGGACGCAAGCAGATCCGCGAGGATCTCGCCGCGATGCGTCGACGTCCCGACCGCCATGCGAAAGGGCTGGTCATCGTGAACACCGGCGACGGCAAGGGCAAGACGACCGCCGCGCTTGGTATCCTGATGCGCTCCTGGGGCCGAGAGATGCGGGTCATCATGCTCCAGTTCATCAAGCACCAGAGCGCCAACTGGGGTGAATCGCGCGCCGCCCGAAAGATGGGCGTCGAGATCATTC
>JBOGTX010000859.1:0-4709 GCA_050695695.1 Chloroflexota bacterium | reverse complement strand
GTCCATGATCGTATCGGACTCCTCGCTGATCGCCGCGGCGATCGTTTCCAGTCCGACCGGTCCACCGTCGAACTTCTCGATGATCGTGCGCAACACCTTGCGATCGATGTCGTCGAGTCCGAGGTCGTCCACGTCGAGCATGCCCAACGCGTCCCCGGCGGTCTTTCGGTCGATCCGCCCGGATGCCCGAACCTCGGCGTAATCGCGCACCCGCTTCAGCAAGCGGTTCGCGATCCGCGGCGTGCCACGGGCGCGGGTGGCGATCGACCGCGCGCCCTCGTCGTCGATCTCGACTCCCAGGATCCGGGCGGCCCGTCGAACGATCTGCTCGATTGCCGTCAGATCGTAGAAGTCCAACCGGTGGGTCGCCCCGAATCGGTCGCGGAGCGGCGAGCTGAGCAGGGCGTAGCGCGTCGTCGCGCCGACGATCGTGAATCGCGGCAAGCGCAGCCGAATGCTCTTCGCGGCCATCCCTTTGCCCAGCATCATGTCCCAGGCGAAGTCTTCCATCGCTGGATAGAGCGCCTCCTCGACGGTTCGATTCAACCGGTGAATCTCGTCGATGAACAGGATATCGCCGGGCTGGAGTGTCGTCAAAATCGAGGCCAGGTCGCCCGGAATCGCGATGGCTGGCCCCGAGGTGATCTTGATCTGCGCGTCCATCTCGTTCGCCAGGACGTTCGCCAGGGTCGTCTTGCCCAGGCCGGGAGGTCCGTACAGCAGCAGGTGCTCCAGCGGCTCGCCGCGTCCCCGGGCAGCCTGGATGAAGATCTTGAGGTTCTCCTTCACCCGCTCCTGGCCAATGTATTCGTCGAGCCGCTTCGGACGGAGGCTCAGGTCGAGCGCGTCATCCTCGGCGCGCGGTTGTGGACCGATCACCCGCTCTGCCATCGCCACGCCTTTCATGAGTTGGACATTCGTTCGGGATCATTATAGTCGAAAACAACGCAAAACTTCGCCCGGCCCGCGCGAGGTGTCATTTTAGATGATCATCCTCGTCGCACCCTGGCTCGCGAAAATCGCGTTCGCCCGTTCCTCGGATCCCCGCCGGCCCAGCAGCGCACACGTCGCTATCTTACCAGCTTCGACCCCCGGCTGATCGAATGGATCGATCTCCAACAGGTTTCCAATCAGCGCCGTTTGCACTTCAAGCGTGTAAAGGAGCTGCCCGACGGTCAAGGGGCGCACCTCCGGGAGCAGGAACGTGCAGCTCGGTCGGTGGCTCGCGGTCAAGACCAGCGCCGTCGCCACCCGCTCCGCGTTGATCAGCTCGTTCAAGGTGTGCCCGGCCAGGTAGTCCAGCCCGGGCAAGCCCGGTCCGGTGTCCGGGATCCGCACCGTTCGGTTGAAGCGGTCGACCCCGACCAGGGTGACAACTTTGTCGGCCGGGCCGTCAAGGTACAGTTGAAGCTGGGAGTGCTGGTCGGTCACCCCGAGTGCCGCCACCGGCGTCAAGCCGACGTGGGCCACCTGACCATCCACCCACCTCGCCTTGCCGAGGCTTTCCGCCCAGAGCTGGCGAAACCAGTCGGCGAGGCCGGCGAGGTGCTGGCTATAGGGCATCATGACCGTGACGTGCTTGCCGCGCCGATACAGGAGAAAGTGCGCCACCGCGTTCAGCAGGGCCGGATTCACCCAGAGATCGTCGTCGCGGCAGTAGTAATCGGCCAGCGCCGCACCGTCGAGGAGCTCGCGCACGTCGATCCCGCTCACCGCGGCCGGCAGCAGCCCGGCCGGCGACAGGACCGAAAAGCGCCCGCCAACAGTGGGTGGAATCGCGAAGGTCTGATACCCCTCGCGATCGGCCAGCGTCCGTAGCTCGCCGCCGTCCGGGTCGGTCGTCGCGACGATGTGGCTCGCCGCGTCCGCACCACACTCCCGCGCCAGTCGCTCGCGAACGATCGCGAGCTGTGCCATGGTCTCGGTGGTGCTGCCCGACTTGGTGACGACGTTGAAGACCGTGCGCTTCAGGTCAAGGAGGTCGAGCGCCGACCCGACAAAGTCGGGATCCACGTTGTCGAGCACGTACATCCGCGGCCGACCCCCGCGCGCGGTCGCCGGGAGCTGATTGTAGAACAGATGGCGAAGCGCCCCCTGGAGGGCGATCGCCCCGAGCGCCGAACCACCGATGCCGAGCACGACGAACGCGTCGCAGCGCCCAGCGATAGCGTCGCCAACCGCGACGACCCGATCGACCACGTCGCGCTGGTAGGGTAGATCCAGCCACTCGGCGCGCCCCCGCGCGCGGAGATCGCGCAGCCAACCGACCGCGTCCCGCGCCCGCGGCGCGAACTGCCGCAGCTCCGGCTCGGAGATCCCGTGCCCGGGGCCAACCGCGTCGGCCATCAGATTCGTATAGTCGAAGCGAACCTGCTCCGGGACGGGCTGCCCGGCATTCCGGCGTCTGCTCATCGAACCTGTCCCACTCGTCAGGTCAGCCGGTCGTCTGGACTCCCGCGGCGATGCCGTTGATCGTCTGCAGCACGAGATCGACCGGTCGGCGGTCCCCGTACAGTCCGCCGCGCCGCAGCGTGCGCAAGAGGAGGGCCTGGGCCACGTGCAGCGGGTCGACGTACGGATTGCGCAAGCGAATCGATTGCGCCAGGACCGGTGAACGTTCCAGCAAGTCCGATTCCGCGGCGATCGTGATGATCGCCTGCTTCGATCGCGCGAACTCTGCCTGGATCAGGTCGAAGATCGTCATCGCCAGCCTGGGATCAGTCACCGCGTCTCGATAGAGGCGGGCGATCGCCAGGTCCGCCGTTGCCAGGCTGATCTGGCAATTGTCGAGAATCGAGCGAAAGACCGGCCACTCGCGGTACATCTCCTGGAGCAGCGGCGCGGCATCGGGATGCGCGGCGAGGAGGCCGTCGACCGCGCTTCCGACGCCGTACCAACCGGGCAGGTTAACCCGGCACTGGGTCCAACTGAACCCCCAGGGAATCGCCCGTACATCCTCCAGGCTCGCCGCGGTCGATCGACTGACCGGCCGGGACGCGATCGTGTGCTCGGCGATCTCCGGAAATGGCGTTGCCTCGCGGAAATAGCGTTCGAAACCGGGGGTCTGATCCACCAGCGCGTGGTAGGCCCCAAGCGAGCGAGCGGCGAGATCATCGAGGACTTGCCGCCAGCGCGCCGGCGGTCCGAATGAGCCATCCGCCGCCCGCGGCTTCAGGCTGGCCAGGAAGGTCGCGTAGACGATCTGCTCGAGGTGGCGGTGGGCAATGCCCGGATTGCCGTAGCGGGTGAACACCACCTCGCCCTGCTCGGTGAACTTCAGGCGTCCGTCAAGCGCCCGGGTCGACAGCGCCGCGATCGCTCGCCCCATCGGACCACCCCCACGTCCGATCGCGCCACCCCGCCCGTGAAACAGCTCGATCTGGGCCCCGTGCTTCGCGCACGCCTCGGCCATGGGATCCTGGGCCTCGTAAAGGCGGGCATTCGCCGCCAGAAAGCCGCCGTCCTTGTTACTGTCCGAATACCCCAGCATCACTTCCTGGAGGTCATTGGTTGCCGCGAGAGCGCGCCGATAGCACGGCACCCCCAACAAGGTATCGAGGATCTCCGGCGCCGCCCGCAGATCGTCGATTCCCTCGAACAACGGTACGATTTGGAGACTGCACCGGGGCGACTCGCCTTCCCGAACGTCGACCAGACCCGCTTCCTTCGCCAACAGGACCGCCGCCAGCACGTCGGATACCTGGTGGGTCATGCTGATGATGTAATGGTGACAGGAAGCGTCGCCAAACCGCTCCTGGGCCAGTCGGATGGTGCGAAAGAGATTGACGACCCGCTCGGTCGACGGCCGAAACCCGAGGGCCGACGGAATCAGCGGCCGCGGATTCACGATCTCGGCCGCGAGCAGGGCGACCCGGTCAGGCTCAGGCAAGGTCAGGTAATCCGGGCACACGCCGGTCGCCGCGAAGATCTCGGACAGCGCCGACGCGTGTCGAGCGCTGTGCTCGCGAATTTCCAGCTCGGCAAGGTGGAAGCCAAACGCTCGCGCCCGCCATACCAGATCCTGGAGCGCCCCATCGGCGATTCGCGCGCCACGGTTCTCGCGGAGGCTATCGGAGATGCCGCTCAGGTCGGCGAGGAACTCCGTCGGATCCGCGTAGCCCCCCTCGGTTCGGACCTCGGTTCGACGAAGTCGTTCGTCCATGAGCCCCAGCATCTGGCGATACGGCTCGACCGGGAACCTCCCGACGATCTGCTGGCCGGCCCCTCCGAGGGACTCAGCCCAGGCGGCGATCGAGTCGAGCAGCGCCGCCGAAACGCCAACCCTCCGAACCGACGAGCTGAGCGACTGGCCAAGCGCGCCGACGTCGGCGCGGTAACGGCGCAGCGCCGACGCGCGATGCATCTCCAGGGTCGTCAGGGTCACCTCGTCGGTCACCAGCGGATTTCCATCGCGGTCGCCGCCGATCCAGGTCGAAAAACGGAGGAAAGGAGGGATCCGCCAGCGCTCGCCCGGATAAGCGTCGGCGAGCGCCCGCGCCAGGTCACGGTAGATCTCGGGCACCACGTCGAACAGGGTCTGGTCGAAAAAGAAGAGGCCGGTCTGGACCTCGTCGAGTGGGGTCGGCCGGGTGACCCGCACCTGGTCGGTCTGCCAGAGCAACGTCACCACTTCGAGAAGCTCGGCGAGGACCGGTCCCCGATTCGGGACGCGGTCCAGCTCTGCGATCAGCGTGCCAATGCCCTGGAGA
>JBOGTX010000858.1:0-5961 GCA_050695695.1 Chloroflexota bacterium | reverse complement strand
CTGTTCGTACCCGCGGTTGTCCACCGGGCGCTGCGCCATGAAGCCAATCACCGTCTGGAAGAATCCGTCGAGCGCGGCGCGGGCGTCGGCGACTTTCGGAATTCCGTCGTGCGCGGTCTGCTCGATCTCGCGCTGGATCGCGGCCGGGCACGAGCTTCCCCGGAAGTGCAGCGAGATCTCGCCGATCAGCCCGCTACGACGCTCGGTCGTCGTCGACGGAATCAAGTCGTCGAGAAAGGCGAACGCCTCTTTGGCCTGGAGAACGTAACCAAGCTGGTCGGTCGCTTCGTCTTCGAGGTGGTGGGCCTCGTCGACGATCAGGTACTGATACTCCGGCAGGACGTGACTTGCCGAGGCCACGTCGGAGAGGAGCAGGGCGTGGTTGACGACGATCACGTGCGAGGCTTCCGCCCGGGCGCGCGCCCGGTAAAGAAAGCAGCGTCCGCGGCGCGCGTACTGACAGGTGCCGAGGGTGCAGATCTCCGGGTGGGCGTAGAGCTTCGACCAGACCGCCCGTTCGGCGTCGGTCAGGTTGAGCTCGCTCTGATCGCCGGTCTCGGTCGTCGGCAGCCAGACCAGAATTTTGACCAGCGCCAGGGTCTCGGTCAGGGTCAGGTCGGCGCGCCGGCGCAGGCTCGCCAGCCGTTGCAGGCACAGGTAGTTCGTGCGTCCCTTCAGCACGGTGGCGCGAAAGCTGATCGGCAACACTTTCTGAAGGTCCGGCAGGTCTTTTTGAATCAGCTGGTCCTGAAGGTTGATCGTGTTGGTCGAGACGACGACCCGCTGATTGTTGCGGGTCGCGAAGTAAATCGAAGGAAGCAAGTACGCCAAGCTCTTGCCGGTCCCAGTGCCCGCTTCGACCATGAGCTGCTTGCCATCGTTCAGGGCCTCGGCGACGGCGCGCAGCATCCTCACCTGGGGCTCGCGGTGCTCGAAGCCGGGAAGCTTCCGCGCGAACAGCCCGTCGGGGCCCAGCATCTCGACCAGCGGCTCCGGATCGACTGGCTCTTGCTTGCGGTTCGGGTGGAGGGGCTCCTCGCTTCCGGCCGGCGCCAGCAGCAGCTCCAGATCGGTTTGGTCGACGCCGGCCTTGGCCGCCATCGCCGCCCGAATCGAGGAGCCGAGGGCGTTCCGACTCTTCGAGACTTCGATGTCGCGGAAGACGCTCTTCAATGGCCACTGGTGCCCCGCCAGCAACCGATTAATTTCCTGGATCAAGCCAAGGTCCAGGTCCTCGGCGATCTCCATGAGCTTCAGGAACAACTGCTTGGTGACCAGCGCATCCTGAGCGGCACGGTGCTGCTGGGGAAAGGGAATCCCCAGTCGCTCGACCAGTGAGGCCAGGCTGTAGCTCGCCATTTGCGGCAGCAGGATGCTCGCGAGCTCGAAGGTATCGTACTGCGGGTTGTCGAGCACGACCCCCTGCTTCCGCAGGCAGCCGACGTCGGCCGAGACGGTGTGAGCGACCAGGGGGAAGCTACCGAGAAACGCCTTGAGCTGGTGCGCGACCTCGTCGAACCGGGGCGCGCGCTCCAGGTCGCGCGGCTCGATGCCGGTCAGAACCTGGGTGCCAAAAGGCACCTCGGACCACGGTCGCACCAGGGTCGCCCAGCTATCGATCACCCGATCGCCGCGGAACTTGATCGCGGCGATCTCGATAACCTCCTGGCTTTCTGACCGGGCGCTGGTCATCTCCAGGTCGATCGAGACACAAGTTTCCGGCATCGCTATCCCCACCGCGATTGCTGACGCCAGGGAAGGCTGGTTTGGCGCGGCGCCACCAATTATACCCGAACCGGGAACCTTCGACGACGGCGCCACCTGACAGGTAACGCGCCCCCCGTGTATAATTTGTCGTTCGGGATTCTTTACTCCGATTGATATTTTGGGGGACGACGGGTGCTCAAGACGACGACGTGTGGATCACTCCGGGTGGGAGACGTTGGCAAGACGGTCACGCTGAAAGGCTGGGTCAACCGGCGACGCAGCCACGGTGGATTGATCTTCCTCGACCTTCGCGACCGCTGGGGCGTGACCCAGGTGGTGTTCAACCCGACCGTCTCGGGCGACGCGATGACGATCGCCGAAGAGTCGCGTCCCGAATACGTCCTGTCGATCGAGGGGACCGTCGAGGCGCGCCCCGAGGGCATGGTCAACCCAAACCTGGCGACCGGAAGCATCGAAGTCCTCGCCAGCTCCGCCCAGGTGTTGAATCCGGCGCGCACTCCGCCGTTCCCGATCAACGAGCCCGCCGAGGTCGACGAGCTCCTGCGCCTGAAGTACCGCTACCTCGACCTGCGTCGCGAGCCCATGCTGCGGAACCTTGAGCTCCGGCATCGCGCCGTCCGCTTCATCCGCGAGTGGTTCAGCGACCATGAGTTTCTCGACGTCGAGACGCCGATCCTGACCAAGGAGACACCCGGCGGCGCCCGCGAGTTCGTCGTGCCAAGTCGCGTTCATCCCGGCGACTTCTACGCCTTGCCGCAGTCTCCCCAGCAGTACAAGCAGCTTCTGATGGTCGCCGGCATCGAGCGCTATTTCCAGATCGCGCGCTGCTTCCGCGACGAAGACCTGCGCGCCGATCGCGGACTGGAGTTCACCCAGCTCGACGTGGAGATGTCGTTCGTCGACCAGGAAGACATCTGGAACGTCGCCGAGACCTGCTTGACCGACCTCGTGGAATGCCTGGGCGGCAAGAAGCTGCTCTTCCGGCCGTTCCCTCGCCTGACCTTCGCGGCGGCGATGGACCGCTACGGCACTGACAAGCCCGATTTGCGCTTCGGTCTCGAGATTCAGAATCTGTCCGACCTGGCCGGCGGCACCGAGTTTCGGGTTTTCAACGCGGTGCTCCAGAGTGGTGGACAGGTCAAGGCGGTCCTGGCGCCTGGGTGCGCCGGGTATTCTCGCCGCGAGGTCGAAGAGCTGACCCGAATCGCGACCAGGGCCGGCGCCAAGGGCATGGTTCCTCTGGCCATCACTCCCGAGGGATACCACTCCCCGCTGACCCGGTTCTTCTCGGACGAGCGCCAACGCGCGATCGTCGAGCGGCTCGACGCCCACCCGGGTGACCTGATTCTGATCGTCGCGGATACCGCGGAGGTTGCCGCGGCCGCGCTGGGCGAGCTGCGCCTCGAGCTGGGGCGGCGCCTCGGGCTGATGGATCCGAACGTTCTCGCGTTTGCCTGGCTCACCGAGGTGCCGGCCTTCGAGTGGAACCCCGAGCGCGGCTCGTGGCAGGCCAAGCATCACCAGTTCACCTCGGTGTTAGAGGAAGACCTGCCCTTCTTGGAGACCGAGCCCTGGCGGGTTCGGGCGAAGCAGTACGACGTGGTGTGCAACGGCTACGAGCTGGGCGGCGGCAGCATCCGGATCCACCAGCGCGAGCTTCAAGAGCGGGTGTTTCGGATCATCGGCATGACCGACGCCGAGGCTACCGAGGAGTTCGGGCACCTACTGGAGGCGTTCGAGTTCGGAACTCCCCCGCACGGCGGGATCGCGCTCGGCATCGACCGCCTGACGATGCTGCTGGCCGGCCAGGACAGCATCCGAGAAATGATCGCGTTCCCGAAGACGCAGAGCGCCACCGAGCCGATGACCGGCGCCCCGACCCCGATCGGCCCGGCCGATCTGGCCGTCCTCCACCTCGCGGTGACGAGTCAGGAATAACTTGAGAATCAAGCCCTGGCCCGCTGCATGACGATCGCGTCTTTCAGGTCGCATGGGATCGACCGGGTCAGGATGTCCGCGCCCCGGGGCCGGCACTGAATGGTGTCGTTGATCCGGATGCCGCCCCACCCGTGGACGTAGACGCCCGGCTCGACGGTGAAGACGTCGTCGGTCAGCAGCGTATCGGTCGAGCCTGGACCGAGCCGCGGCGGACAGAATGGCGAAATCGCCTGAAATCCCACCCCGTGGCCAAGACCGTGGCGGAAGCAGGCGCCAAAGCCATCCCGATCGAGGCAGTCACGGGCGATCTGGTCGATCGCGGAGGCCGCCACGCCGTTGTGAATCGCCTGGACCGCCTCGTCATGCGCCCGGGCGCAGGACTCGTAGATCCGTCGGCCCTCGGCGCCCGGATCCCCGGCGAAGTAGGTTCGGGTGACCGACGACCAGAACCCATCGGCGTAGACTTCGAGCTGCACGAGCACCGGATCCCCGGCCTGGATCGTCCGGTCGTTGGTGAGGTTGAACGGATGAAAGGCCAGCGCCGACCGCGCGCCGCTCATCACGTGGGCAAACGCGAGCACCCGCTCGGCCCCCTTCTTTCGACCGGCGGCCTGAATCGCCGATTCGGTCGCCGCCGCCACCGAGGATTCGTTCCGGCCGATCCGTACCTGATCGCGCCCGGCCTCGAAACCAAGCGCCGCCACCGCGATCGCCGTCCCGAGGTGTTGGGTCTCACGCGGGGTCATCGTCGATTGGAGCACGCGAAGGACCGGCGCCACGTCCACGAGCTGTGCCCGCGGGAACGCCTCCCCGAGCATGCCCAGCAGTCCGGCCGATGGAAACCCTACCTGGGCGTAACTGGCCGGCACCAGGTCGCTGGTGCCTTCGTAGCCGAGCGACGCCGCTTCCAGTCCCCGCTCGGCGATCACCGCCTGAAGCACCGGTCCTACCGCCCCGAGAACGCCCTTGAACTCCGCCGACGACTCGGCATGGTACGTCCGCACGTCCGCGCACCAGCCCTCGCGCGCGAACGGCTCTTCGGACGACGGCACGACCAGCGCCGGTTCGGCGTTCGCGGGGAAGACCACGTAAGATTGACCGAGCACCGGGGCGTACCCGGTGAGCATCAACACGTGTGAGCTCAACTGACACACGGCGAGGTCGAGTCCCGCGGTCGCGATCTCGCGCCGAGCCCGATCCGTTCGCAGGTGGTCTTCTTTCATCAAAGTCCTCCCAACCGAGGTGAAGCCGATGCTGACCAATCGCACTCCCTGTGCCATTCAAAATCCACTACAATAATCATCAGCACAACACCGGGCTGGAACCGGCCACTCAGGAGGACGTCGTCATGCGCGCGGAGCCACCATCCGCCACCACCGAGCAGCACGATGGCATGACCTTTCAGGTCTTGCGGGAGCCATCGACCGACAGTGAAGCCTGGATCTTGCCGGAGGTCGGCGCCAACTGCGTTCGCTTCGTCACCACAGTCGACGGACGGCCGCTGGAAGTGATTCGCCTTCCGGAGTCGTGGGAGGCGTTTCGCGGCCACCCGACCCTCTGGGGCGCGGCCGTCCTCTTTCCCTTTCCCGGGCGCGTCCGCGGGGGACGCTTCAGCTTCGCCGGCAAGACGCACCAGCTCGAGCTGAACGAAGCGGCAGCGGGCAACGCGATTCACGGCTGCGTGTCCGGTCACGCCTGGTCCCTGTTGCAGACCTTCGCGAATGAGAACGGCGCTGGCGCCACCTTTGGCATCGGCATGGATAGCTGCGACGAGATTCTCGACCTGTATCCGTTTCCCTTTCGTCTGAATCTGACGGTCGAGCTCCGGAACGGCCATCTCGTCCACAGCTTCGCCGCCGAAAATCTGGGCTCGGGTCCCATGCCGATCGGCCTTGGCCTTCACCCCTATTTTCCGCTGCCGCTCGGAGGGCGTGGCGAGGTCGACGACTGCGAGATTTGGATCGACGCGCCCTATTTCTGGCGGCAGGAGAGCGCGATTCCGTCCGGCGACGCGCGGCGCTCCGATGAATCGCTCGACTTACGGACGCCTCGGTCGCTACGGGCGCTCGCCTCGGTGGGTATCGGCGGCCCCGACCGCATGGTCAACGTCCTCTATAGTCAGTTTTCCGATCGGCACGGTCCGGTCCCCACGCCGCGGGGGATCCGTTGTGGCGTCCGAAATCCGAAAGCTGGCTGCGAAGTCGTCGTCGAGCCAAGTAGCGCGTTCTCCGCGTGCGTCACCTACGTTCCGGTCACCCGCGACAAGGTGTCGTTCGAGCCGCATACCTGCGTGCC
>JBOGTX010000857.1:0-8804 GCA_050695695.1 Chloroflexota bacterium | reverse complement strand
GTAGGAGGCCAGGAGCCCCGATCCAGGCTGGCCTCGCTGGACCCGAACCCCGGCGTCCGCCGCGATCCGAAGGAGTGCGCGTCCCTCGGCCAGCGGCCGGAGCGCCGAGACCGCGCTTTCGAGCCAGGGATCGATCTGGAGGCACCGACTCGCGCCGACGTCCACGCAGAGCCAGTCGCTGGGCACGGTGGTGAACCAGGAAAACTCGGTTTGGGGCGTTGAGTTTGGTTCCGCCAGGACCACGCGGTAGGCGAACGACTCGGTTGAAGACGGGGGCACGCCGGGCAGAAAGATGGTTGGGGCATCCGCGATCGTCTGAGCGCCATCGGTCGACTCGGTGAAGACGTCGATCATCACATTCGCTGGCCGATCGCACGGATTGTCCAGCGAGCCGGTGCCGGTCGCGTCGCCGTTGGATTCGATGGTCGGCGGGGAAAACGAAAGGGAAGCACCGAGGATCGCGCAGGGGGTCGCGGTTGACTCCCAGGGAAAACGCTGGGTATTCAGGCGCTCCTGAAGCCCATCGGGGCCGTTGATCCAGGTGTGAAAACCGTCGGTAAACGCCGTCCAGTTGTCGGATTTTCGCCAGACCAGCAGCCCTCCCGTGGTCTCCTGAAGGCCATCGCCGTTGACCGGGTTGTGGTGCTCGTCGACGAGGCAATCTCCGACGACCTCCGGGATCATGCGCTCGAGGGTCAAGAATCCCAGGCTGAACTGGCAATTGCTGGCCGCCGCCGGCGTGGGCCGCGCGAAAAGCGACGCAACTGGCAGCCAGAGTGCGATGACGATCGACGCGAAGGTCGTGGTGGTACGCGCTGTCCAGGTCACGGATTGAAGCCGTCCATTCAGCTTCCCGAGAACGCCCTTGCCGGTCAGGGTATCGGTTGGCGCAAGAATCGGTTCTACCACCCGATCGCTCTGGCACGAGCGTAACTTACCGCTGGCCGCGCGTCAATGCGTAGTATTGGGCGGACGCGGGAGATACAATAGTGGGACTCGGGCACCCGAGGCCCAGGTGTGAAGGAGAGGAGCCGTCGTGAAAATCCGCGAGATCACCACCCATTTTGTTAACGTGGGGATGACGCGAAACTGGGTTCTGGTCAAAGTTTCCACCGACGAGGGAGTCCATGGCTGGGGAGAGGCCAGCGTCGAGGGCAAGGAAAAAACGGTCGCCCAGGCAATCGACGAGCTAGCACGCCAGCTCGTGGGACGGGATCCTTTTCAGATCGAGCTCCTGTGGCAAGAAATGTATCGCAATGCTTTTTGGGTGGGCGGCCCGATCCTGAACTCGGCGATCTCCGGGGTCGAACAGGCGCTCTGGGACATCAAAGGCAAGGCGCTGGGTGTGCCGGTTTGGCAGCTTCTGGGGGGCAAGGTTCACGACCGCGTTCGGGCCTACGCGAATGGCTGGTTCCGAGGCTGCAAAACCCCGAAGGCGTTCGCCAGGGCAGCCGTCGAAACGGTCGAGCGCGGCTTTACCGCTTTGAAATGGGATCCCTTTGGCGGCGCGAGCCTCTTCATTACCCACGAGCAAGAGGAGCTCGCGATCGCGATTGTCCGCGATGTACGCGACGCGGTCGGCCCGACGATCGACCTGCTCATCGAAGTTCACGGACGCCTCAGCCCGGCGAACGCCATCCGAATCGGCCACCGGCTGGCGGAATTTCGGCCATTCTTCTATGAGGAGCCCGTCCCGCCGGAGAACGTGGACGCCTTAGCGCTGGTCGCTCGGGCGGTACCGATTCCGGTGGCCACCGGCGAACGGCTCTTCACGAAGTGGGGATTCAAGGACGTCATCGAAAAACAGGGCGCGGCGGTCATCCAGCCGGACATCTGCCACGACGGAGGCATCCTGGAGACGCGGAAAATCGCCGCGATGGCGCAGGTGTATTACATTGGCCTGGCTCCGCACAATCCGAATGGACCGTTGTCCACCGCCGCCTGCGTCCACGTCGACACCTGTACCCCGAACTTCCTGATCCAGGAGTTCGTTGTGTCGGACGACGCGGTCCGGTCCGCCGTCCAAACCGAATCGATCGAGCTCGTCGCGGGATACTTCAAGACGCCGGAACGCCCTGGTCTCGGCGTCGAGATCGACGAAGCGGCTCTGGCGAGATTCCCGTACCAACCCACGACGATGACCGGCATGCTCACGCCGGAGCGCGACTTCCACTGGGATTAGGTTGGGCTCAGCCCCGCGCTCGCGCGGGCCAATAGCCAGGACGGGGGGTACGAAAAAGGCGATTGCGAGAATCCCCTGGCGTGACGCTACAATCATCAGGCCGGGGGTGCGCCATGGGAAGCCGTCTTGGAATTATTCTGGTACCGTTGATCGCCGCCGACGCGCTGGCGTCGCTGCCGCTTGGCGCGACGCCGTACCTCGGCGACATGACGCAATTTCTCGTCTCCGAGCACGCCGTGATCCGAGGTCAGAATCCGTACGCTTTCCTCGATACCGGACTCATCTTCGGTCAGCCAACCCTGGGAACGAATCTCAACCCACCCGTATCGCTGCTTCTCTTCGCGCCCCTCGCGGGGATGCCGGCGTTCACGGCGATTCGATTCTGGGCGTGTCTGACACTGCTGATCTACGGTCTTTGCGTCGCTGGCCTGCTCCTGCGCTATCGTCAGCACCTCAGCGTGAATCGGGTGTTGGTAGCACTGGCGCTCGGGGGTTTCTGGTTCACGGTCGTCTTCGGCCAGGTGTACGTGATCATCGCGGCATTGGCCATCGGGGCATGGTTACTGTTGGACCGGAAATCCGACCTCGCGGCGGGAATTCTGATCGGCGTGGTCGTGGCAATGAAGCCCAATTTCGCGGTCTGGCTCGCGCTCCTCTGGCTGGCAGGGCATCGGAAGGCGGCATCCGCCGGCATCGCCAGCGCCGCGGCGCTGACCCTGTTGCCGGCGCTCGTCTACGGGCCGGGGGTCTACCTGGAGTGGTACCGAGCCCAGGGCGTCGAGGCACCGATGATCGGCTGGTGGCCGCATAACGGATCGCTGTACGGCATCGTCGCACGAATCGGCGCAGGCTCGCTCGCCTACCCATTGATCGCGGCGTTTCTACTGGGCGTCGCCTGGTCGGTCTGGCGGTCCCGGCCGAGCGCCCCGGTGGTGAGCGCGGTCGCGTTGGCGGCGTCGCTGCTCGCGTCGCCCCTTACCTGGATGGGCTACGACGTATTCCTCTTACCCGTTCTGCTGTCTCGGCGCTGGTCCCCGCTCTTCCGAGCCACGCTCGCCTTTCTGCTCGTTCCCGCCTGGCTGACCTGGGATCTCGCGCCCGGGCCGGCCTGGGGTATACCGCTGGTCAGTATCGTCAGCTCCGCGCCATTGCTCCTCATCTTCGTTGCCGTGATGAAAGAAATGAGGCCAAGCGAGGGCGCCGACCCAGCGGGCCTGGCGGCCCCGGTTCCGGGACGGTGGCATCAGCGCGAGGAGCCTGAGGGCTGGATCGGCATCGCTGCCGGCATGCATCGTGCGGCGATGTGCCGACTCAATTTGCCGGCTGGGAGGTTGTGATGCTGGAAAAGATCGCCAGGCGCGATAACGAGATCTGGGCGGGACACAGCAGAATCTTCGAAGATGCGACGCACGTCGTGGGGGGAGCCGGGATCGGGTTGCTGATGTGCCAGGCGCTCAGTGGGCGCAGTCGCGAAGTCGGGTTCGCTCTGATTGGAATCTCGGCGGCGCTCCACGTGTACGCATTCGTGACCGCGCAACCAACGGCATCGGTGTTCGGCGGGTAACGATTCAACGCCCGCGCCGCCCGACCGTACGGTGTAACCCGACGCGATGATGGCGGGTTAACGGTAGGCGTCGCGTGAGTTGAGAACGCGACGGACGGTGAGGTCGGGTCCGTCGGTCGTGAAGAAGACGCGCCAGTCGCCGACGCGGAGGCGCCAGGTGTCGGTCTGGCCTTTGATCTTCTTCACGTCGCCGATGCCGAGTCCGTCGAATGACGTGATGGCCTGGTGGATCCGGGCGGTGGTGGTTTGGTCTAGCTCGGCGAGGTCCTGGCGGGCGCGGGGGCTCTGGTACTGGCGGAGGGCTTCAAGAGCGCGGGCAGCCGGCGCGAGCTGGTCGACGAGCTCGTGCAAGCGAGCGCGAGTGTCAATCACGGATCGCCCCATCGGCGCTTGATCGGAAGCGGTGAACCTCAGATCCGGCGATACGCCAGCCGACCTCGGTCTCGCCCTGGCGGATGCCGCGCCGGCGGCCGGACTGGAGCGAGTCGTGGATCGTGACCGGCCAGACGCGGATCCTCTCGACGACCCCCGCTACCGTTAGCAAGCATTCGTCTAGGATAGTGCCTGTCATTCGCGCTCCCGTGGTCGAGAATGCGGCGCCTTGACCCTTGAAGAAGCTCCGGCGAGTCGTCTAGAGTGGCCCGCCGGAGGAAAATAAAGGGAAGGGGAGGATTTGTGGTCCTCACCTCGGGTAGGCCGTGCAGGGCTCGAACCTGCGACACCCTGATTAAAAGTCAGGTGCTCTGCCAACTGAGCTAACGGCCCACGATGGACGGTGCGCGCATGGGATTCTATCCCAGACTTCGTCGTAAAGCAAGCCAATGACGCCGCTACGGCGCGACCGGCGCGTCTTCTTCCGCCGCCGGCTTGTTCTGAAGAACCGCCTGCCGCTCCCGGAGGCCGACCACGGTGATCGCGATCGTGGCCGCGCCGACCAGACCGACGACGTTGCCCACGCCGATAAGATCACCGAGCTCACCGAGGAAGGCCAGCGGGGCGATTGCCGCGACGTTTCCCATCATCAGCAGCACCGAAAAAACGCGCCCGCGGCTCTGGACCGGCGCACGCTCCATCAGGACGCTTTGACAGGGAATCGTGGCCAACGCGAATCCGACGCCAATGACCGCCGACAGGAGCATCAGCGGTGGGACGAGGACGGAATGGCCGGCCAGCGGCGCCGCGCCGGAAAAGATGGTCCGACTGGCGGTCTGGAACGTCGAGGCGAACCGTGGGAGAACCGCCATGAGCATCAGGCAAACGCCAGATACGATTCCCCCGACGTAGGCGAGCACCATTTCGCCAAAACGCCCGGCTAGCCGCTGCATGATGAGCGTCATCACCAGAATTCCCAGACCAGCCGGCGCGATCAGAAACACCGCGTCCTCGGGTTGGATGCCGACGACCACCACGACGTACCGGGGCGCGAGCATCGCGAGGACGAGCACCAGGGTCGACGACAGCGTCACAAAGATCATGGCCCACCACGATCGTCGATCGAAGCTGATGAACTCCCAGGCTTCGGACAACTCGGACCGCACGACCCGGACGAAGGTTTCCCGACGGAGGGTCGAAAGCGATCGCTCGGGCGGAATCCCCGGCGGGAGCGCGGACGTCAGAAACCCGGCGATGACGTAGATACCGGCGGTCATGCCGAAAAGGGCGGGGGCGCCGAAAAATTTGATGATCCACGGAGCCAGGAGGACGATCCCCACCATTTGCGACATGGTGAAGGTCAGGTTGAAGAGCGAGTTGGCGGTCACCAACAGTCGCTTCGGCACGAGCGCCGGAATCGAGGATGCCTCGGCCGGACCAAAGAACTGGCTGATCCCGACGAAGACGAAGTTGACCGCATAAACCGCGTACAGCGATTGCACGTAAAACAGGTAGCCAAGGACAGTGAGCGCGCGCAGGAAGTTCGTGATGACCAGCACGGACTTCTTGTTGGCGCGATCGACGACGACGCCGGCAATCAGGCCAAGGAGCACGCCCGGAATGATCGTCGAAAGAATCGCGATGCTCAGGTGAACGCTGGACTGGCTGACCTGCTCGACGACGATAATCATGCCGAACCAGATCGCCTGCTGGGCGGTCTGCGACACGAATTGGGCGGCCCAAAGCAGCATGAATGGCTGGTTGTGAAAGATCGAGGCCTCGCTGGAACGCTCGGTCATCTTATTCATGGTTGGATGCCCCGGAGGCATCCCCATCGCCGGCGTGGGAGACGAATGCCTTCAACCGCCGCTCGAGCTCGCTTCGAGGAAGGAGAATCCGGTGCTGACACTTAAGACACCGGAGGCCGATGTCGGCGCCAAGGCGCACGACGCGCCATTCGTAGCTTCCGCAAGGGTGGGGCTTGCGCAATCGAACGACGTCTTCGAGTCGAAAGTCGACGACCATCGGTCACGCCCGGAGGAATCGCGCCATCGTTTCGCGTAGTTGGCTCGCGGCCGCCCGGGCCGCGGCAGCGAATCCGTCACCGCACGACGCGTAGATGACCGAGCGCGAGGCGCTGATGATCGCCGGGGCCTCCGGGCGATGCGCCTCGACCGCTGACTGGAGATCTCCACCTTGCGAGCCGATCCCCGGAATGAGCAAGGGAAGATCGGGAGCGATCTCCCGAATTCGACGGAGCTCGCTCGGCGCGGTCGCCCCAACGACGAGACCGCAGTTCCCGTGGTGGTTCCAGCGATGGGCCCGCCAGGCAACGTACTCGTAGAGCGAACTCATCGTCCCACCCTCCGATACCAGGAGGTTTTGAAGCTCCGCCGCACCCGGGTTGGACGTCCGGCAGAGGATGAAGACGCCGCGATCCGGATAGGCGACGAACGGCTCGATCGCGTCTTCACCAAGGTAGGGGGAGACGGTCACGGCGTCGAACCCAAAAACCTCGAACAGGGCCTTCGCGTACTTGCGCGCGGTATTTCCCACGTCTCCGCGCTTGGCGTCGCCAATGACCGGAATCCCGGCTGGGATCAGGCGCAAGGTCGCCTCCAGACAGCGAAGGCCATCCGGTCCCATCGCTTCGTAAAACGCCAGGTTCGGCTTGTAGGCGCAGACCTGATCCGATGTCGCCTCGACGATCGCCCGGTTGAACGCTAACACGCCGTCAACCGAATGGTCCAGCGACGCCGGTAGGCGATCGATCTCCGGATCGAGGCCGACGCACAGGAGTGACGCGTTGGTCTCGATCGAGGCGCGAAGCTTCTCCAGAAATGTCACGCCTGGGCTCCCATGGCGTAGCATTCGGATCCTGAGGGGCACCGCCCGCGCTCCCCGCGAAGCTTCCCAGGGTTTTGTGGCAGGTCGGTCATCAATCCCCGATTTGCACTCTCGGTCCGTGGTGCGTATGATCTAGATTGATTATTCGGATAGTAAACCAAGCATACCACAGTTTTCCTGGAAGCGTGATTCAGGCTCCGAATGGTGGATGAACCCCGTGGCGAGACCCCTTGTCAAGACGACCTACCTCATCCGTGTCGAGATCCTGGCCGACCGAAAAATCGGGAAGGACACCCTGGTGCGCTATCTTGTGAACGGCCTCGAACACAGCAAATCGGGACGTCTCGGCTACGAGGTGACGGTTTACGATAACTTCGATCTTATCTCAGTCGATCGACAGCCTCCGGATGCCTCGAGCGACCAAAACTAAGCGTATAACATATGACACTTCTTTTCCCTGGCCCGTCGAATGCCCCAGCAACGGGGTGTGGTCGACGCGAGGCATACTGTCATGCTCGAGCTTGTGCCAGTTTCTCCCAAAGATATCAACGATTATCGTCCAATCGTCGGCGATCGGCGGATCGACGAGATCATCGCGCAGGCCGCCCCGCTCAAAGGGGCCCGCGTGCTTCACCTGAACGCGACCGGATACGGAGGTGGCGTGGCCGAGCTTCTTGGCACGCTCGTCCCGCTCATGCGGTCGGTCGGCCTGGACGCCGAATGGCGTCTGATGGTCGGCGCCTCCGAGCTCTGGGAAACGACCAAAGCGATCCACAATTTGCTGCAAGGCGCCTCGATCCAACTGCCCGCGACCTACCCCGGGCCGCGTGAATCGGTTCGCCACGACCGTCGGCGGGTCATTAGCGCGCGCTGGACCCCCGACATGGGCGCGATCTGGGAGCGATACAACGCGCTGACCGCGGACAGGCTCGATCAGCGCTACGATTTCGTCGTCGTTCACGATCCCCAGCCGGCCGGCGTTTCCTACTTTCTCCACGAACGTATCGGACAATCGACAACCGCGAAGTGGATCTGGCGCTGCCACATCGACTTGACGCGAGCTCGCCCGGACGTCTGGAGCTTCCTGAGCCGGTACCTCGCATCGTACGACGCATCCGTCTTCACTATGCAAGAGTTCGTCAAGCCGGGCATTCCCACGCCGGAAGTGGCGCTCGTCGCGCCCACGATCGATCCTCTGAGCGCCAAGAATAGCGAGCTTTCCCACGAGGAGGTCAACGACGTCTTGCGACGCTTCGGCATCGATCCGGAGCGGCCGATCGTGACCCAGGTGTCCCGATTCGATCCCTGGAAAGATCCGCTCGGGGTCGTCGACGTCTACAAGCGGTTGAAGCGCGACGTTCCTGGCGTGCAGCTCTTGATGGTTGGCTCGATGGCATCCGATGACCCCGAAGGCTTCCGCTATTTCGAGCTCACCGCGCGCCGAGCCGGCGAAGACCCGAACATTCACCTGCTGACCAACTTCAACGGGGTGGGCAATTGGGAAGTGAACGCGATGCAGCGCGCGTCGTCGGTCGTGCTTCAGAAGTCGATCCGCGAGGGTTTTGGCCTCACCGTCTCCGAGGCGCTCTGGAAGGCTCGACCGGTAGTCGCCACCGCGGTGGGTGGAATTCCGCTCCAGGTGGCGTCGGGGCAGTGTGGTTACCTGACGTCGTCGACCAAAGAGTTCGCGGCTCGAACCGAAGAGCTCCTCGGCAATCCGTCGCTGGCTGACGCGTTCGGCTCGAACGGGCGAGAGCGGGTCCGCGAAAACTTCCTCAGCACCCGCGGCCTTGGCGATTACCTGCAGCTATTCAACCGCCTGGCGCCTCAGGCGTCGAC
>JBOGTX010000856.1:0-3792 GCA_050695695.1 Chloroflexota bacterium | reverse complement strand
GGACGAGATCGTCGGCGCGGCCTTCGACAGCGGAAACGTCGTGCTCTTCCTCTTTGCGATCATCACCGCTGGCCTGACTGCGTTCTACATCTTTCGGCTGTGGTTTCTCACGTTCCTGGGCGAGCGTCGCTTGAATCCGGCCCTCGTCGAAGCCGCCGCTCAGGGTGGTGGTCACGGCAACGGCCACGATGCCGCTGGCCCCGGCCAGGATGACGCCACCGCTCACGGCCACGGCGCCCATGGGCAGCCGGGCGACGCGCACGAGTCGCCCTGGGTGATGACCGTGCCGATGATGGTGCTGGCCTTCCTGGCGATCTTCTCGGGGTTCGCGGGGTCACCATTGTTCCACGGCGCGTTCCAGGGATTCATCGCCGGACCCGCCGAAGCGCACGCCGCGCTCGACCTTCCGCTGGCCGCGGTGTCGACCGGCCTCGGCTTGCTCGGGATCCTGATCGCCTGGGGATTCTACGGGGCGCACTGGTTCTCGGCCGAGGCGTTGACCCAGCGCCTGCGGCCGATCTACCTGCTGCTCCTGAACAAGTACTACATGGACGACATTTATAACTGGCTGATCGGCAAGGGCCTGATCGGCCTCTCGTCCTTGCTGGGGTGGTTCGACCAGCACGTCGTGGACGGCATCGTCAACGCCGTCGCCTGGCTCGCCTACCGGATCTTCGGTTGGATCTTCACCCGGGCGGAGAGCGGCGAGCTGCCGAACTACGCGCTGGGGTTCTTCGTCGGCGTCTTGATCATCGCCGCCGTCGTCGTCGGCATTCCGTTGGGTCACTAGTCTACAGTCCAGGAGATTGACCGTTATGCTTTCCGCGATCGTCTTCGTTCCCCTCCTGGGCGCCGTCTTGATCGGGCTGACCCCGGGCAGCCGCGCGGCGCTGATCCGGTGGCTGGCCGTCGCGTTCTCAGGGCTCGCGCTCGCGCTCAGTCTGATTCTCTACTTCAGCTTCAATCCGGCGGTGCCCGGCCTCCAGTTCGTCGAGAAGGTCGATTGGGTGGCGCTGCCAAACGTCGGCGTCAGCTACTTCCTGGGGGCGGACGGCTTGAGCCTGCCGCTGATCGTTTTGACCGGCCTGCTCACCCTGATGGCGGTCCTGGCGTCGTTTCACGTGACGACCCGGGTCAAAGAGTATTTCGTGCTGATTCTGATTCTCCAGACCGGCGTGACCGGCGTCTTCGCGGCGGAGGACTTCTTCCTCTTCTTCCTTTTCTGGGAGGTCGAGCTGATTCCGATGTATCTGCTGATCGGGATCTGGGGCGGCCCGCGCCGCGACTACGCGTCGATGAAGTTCGTGATCTACACGCTGACCGGCTCGGCCCTGATGCTAGTTGGCATCCTCGCGCTGTACTTCAACGCGAACCCGCACACCTTCGACATGACCGTGCTGGCGCGCCAGTCCTACGCGCCGACGTTCGCGCTGCTGGTCTTCTGGTTCCTCTTCGCCGGCTTCGCGGTCAAGCTGCCGGTGTTCCCGCTGCACACCTGGCTGCCCGACGCGCACGTCGAGGCGCCGACCGCGGTCAGCGTCCTGCTGGCCGGGGTGCTGCTGAAGATGGGCGGCTACGGCATGCTGCGGGTGCTGGTCGGGATGCTGCCCGAGGCGACGCGCCACTGGGCGATTCCCCTGGCGGTGCTGGCGGTGATCAGCATCCTCTACGGCGCCTGCGTCTCGATGGTCCAGAAGGACTTGAAGGCGATGGTCGCCTACTCGTCGGTCAGCCACATGGGCTACGTCTTGATCGGCATCGCCGCGTTCACCGCGATCAGTCTGAACGGCGCGGCGATTCAGCTCTTCACCCACGGCATCATCACCGGCCTGCTGTTCTTGCTGGTCGGCGCGCTGTACGAAAAGGCCCACACCCGCCAGATCGGAGATTTCGGCGGGATCGCGAAGCGGCAGCCACTGTTGGCGCTGCTGTTCGTGATGGGCGGCCTGGCATCGCTTGGACTGCCGGCGATGGCCGGCTTCATCGCGGAATTCACGGTCTTCATCGGCTCGTACGCCACGTTGCCGATCTTCACGATTCTCGCCGCGGCGGGGATCGTCGTGACCGCGGGCTACATTCTCTGGATGCTCCAGCGCGCCTACTTCGGTCCGTTCAACGCGCGCTGGGAGCACCTGTCGGACGTCCGCGGGATCGAGGTCGTGCCGCTGGTCACCCTGATGGCGATCATCATTCTGGTTGGCGTGTACCCGTCCATCCTCACCAACGTGATCAATAGCGGCGTCGCGCCACTGTTCTCGCACGCCGTCGCCGTCCACGCCGCGAATAGTGGCCTGGCGAGCACCGGCGGACTCGGGAGGCTACCGTGAACTTTTACCTGTTGCTGCCCGAGATCGCGATGGCGATCCTCGCCATCGGTCTGGTCGTGCTCGATCTCGTGGTGTCGGACAAATCGAAGTCCCGCCTGGGCTACGTCGCGGTGGTCGGCCTCGCGATCACGGCGGTGCTCGTGGCGATGGTGGGACGCACGCCGGGGGTGTCGTTCTTCGGAACGGTCGCCGTCGATCCGCTCAGTGTGCTGTTTCAGTTCATCTTCCTGCTGAGCGCGGCCTTGGTGATCCTCTCGTCGATCGATTACATTCGGCGGCGATCGCGCTACCAGGGCGAGTTCTACGCCCTGATCATCTTCGCGACGCTGGGCGCGATGTTCCTGGCCAGCAGCACCGAGCTGATCACCCTCTACATCGCCCTCGAGCTGATGAGCATCAGCCAGTTCATCCTGGCCGGCTTCCTGAAGAATAACACCGAGTCGAGCGAAGCCGGGATGAAGTACCTGCTGCTCGGCGCGCTGTCCTCGGCGGTGCTGCTTTACGGCCTCGCCCTGCTCTACGGCGCGACCGGCGTGACGACGCTGACCGGCATCCGCGACGCGCTGGCGAAAGGCCCGTCGCAGCTCGCGCTCATGGGCGTCGGGCTGCTGATCGCCGGCTTTGGATTCAAGCTGGTCGTGGTGCCGTTCCAGATGTACGTTCCGGACGTTTACCAGGGTGCGCCGACGCCGGTGACAATGTTCATCTCGGTCGCGTCGAAGATCGCGGCGTTCTCGATCGTGCTGCGGGTGTTCGGGATCGGCCTGCAGCCGTTCGATCACGTCTGGCCGGCGCTCTTCGCGATTCTCGCCGCGCTGACGATGACGGTGGGCAACGTCGCGGCGCTGCGCCAGACCAACATCAAGCGCATGATGGGCTATTCGAGCATCGGTCAGGCCGGTTACGCCCTGACCGGGCTCGCCGTCGCCAGCCATACGACGACGACCGGCTTGCTCTTTTTCCTGATCGCCTACGCCGTCACCAACCTTGGTGTGTTCGTGGCGATCGTCTACTATTCGAACCGTCTGGGCAGCGACGATCTCGCGGATTACGCCGGCCTCTCGCGCCGGTCGCCGCTGATGGCGTTGGCGCTGGCGGTCTGTCTGCTCTCGCTGGTCGGGTTGCCGCCGATGGTCGGCTTCTGGAGCAAGGTGTACCTGTTCCTCTCGGTGTTCGACGTCGGGGTCGTCTGGCTGGTGATCCTCGGGTTGCTGAACAGCGCCCTGGCCGCCTTCTACTATCTGAAGATCGTGCACGCGATGTACATGAAGCCGCCGACGGTCGACAAGCCGCTGGCTGCCGATCCGCCGCTGACGGTGGCGATGGCGGTCGCGATCGTGGCGGTCTTCGTCACCGGCATCATCCCCGGCCCCTTCATCCAGGCGGCAAGCTCGGCCGCGAGCGTGTTGTTCCCTTCGTAGGCACCGCGCTCTGGACGGACGCGCGGCGCTTGCCCCGCGAGCGT
>JBOGTX010000855.1:0-8952 GCA_050695695.1 Chloroflexota bacterium | reverse complement strand
AGATTCGCGAGGCGCTCGGCATGGAGATGCAATTTGCCAACGACGCCCACGCCAAGTGGAACCTGCCCATCGCCATTCGGATCGCCCAGGCGATGGAGCCACTCGAGCCGATGTGGCAGGAAGATCTGATGCCGCTCCTCAACCCGGACGCGCTCCGCCAGCTGCAGGCGGCGACGCGCACGCCGGTCTGCATCTCCGAGCGGCTGCTGACCCGCTGGCAATTTCGGCAGTACGTCGAGAACGGCGCCGCGCGGATCGTCATGCCCGACCTGATCTGGACCGGCGGCATCTCCGAGACGCATAAGGTCGCCATCCTCGCGTCGGCTCACCAGCTACCGATCGCGCCCCACGACGCGACCGGTCCGGTCAACATCTTCGCCTGCGCCCAGGTCTGCATCAGCTCGCCGAACACAATGGTGCAGGAGCACGTGCCGTCCTTCTATAAGGGCTGGTACAACGAGATCGTCGACCCCAACCTCGAGATCCGTGACGGCTACCTGCACGCGCCGCAACGCCCCGGGGTCGGCACCCGGCTGAAGGCCGGGCTGCGCGACCGCTCCGACGCGATCGTCAGGGTCAGCGATCGTCCTGGCGAGAGTCCGATCGACGGCTGGGACGACTCGCCCTACCCGACGCTGCGCGGCCCAGGCCTGCGTGCCGAGATCGGCCGTTTACGCGTCGAGCGTGGTCCTCGGGACGCGTAGTGACGCATCCACCAGGGAAGTTGTCGGATCAGGCATCTCCGACCGGAGGTGCCCAGGGCGCCGGGTGTCGCGGGGGCGGGAGCTGACCGACGACGAGCGGATGCTGATCGAGCGCGGGTCGTCCTTGCCGTCAGAACCGCCCATCGCGGCTTTCGAAGTGGGTGGGCTTGTCGAGGACGCGTCCGCCCGCCATGACCCAGTGGGCGACCCAGCCCACCATCGTATCGAGCGGGACTCGCGGGTAGCCGAAGAGGTGGTGGGCGCGCGCGGCATTGCTGAGGAGGGCGGTGCTTGCCTCCTCACCGACGAAGGACGGCGCGCGCCCAAGACACTCCCCGAAGCGCAGCGCGAGCTGGCGCACCGAAACGGTCTCCGGTCCGGTGAGGTTGAGGACGGTCGGCGGGCTGGCGGCTAACGCCAGCGACCGCAGGGCCACGCGGCTCGCGTCGCCCTGCCAGATCACGTTGACGTTGCCCATCGTCAGGTCGACCGGCTCGTTCCGCCAAACCCGCCAAGCGACGTCGAGCAGGATGCCGTAGCGCAGATCGATCGCGTAGTTCAGCCGCAGGATCGACACCGGCGTCTGGTCACGTCGCGAATAGTAGGTGAAGAGACGCTCGCGGCCGAGACAGGACTGAGCGTACTCGCCGATCGGGGCGACCGGCTGGCACTCGGTCGCTCCCCCGGAGCCGACCGGCACCAGTGGATAGACGTTGCCGGTGGAGAACACGACGATCCGCGCGCCCCCGAAGCGCCGGGCGACCCGCGCCGGCAGGTCGGCGTTCATCGCCCAGGTGAGGTCCTCGCCACCGGTCGAGCCGAACTTGCGTCCGGCCATGAAGACGACGTTGGGCGCGTCGGGAAGGTGGTCGAGCGCGTCGTCGTCGAGCAGGTCGCGGGAGATCGTCTCGATGCCCACCGCGCGTAATCGTTCCGCCACTGCCCGCTCCGAGAACCGCGAAACGCCGATCACGCATTGTCCCGCTCCCGCGCGATCGAGCGCGCGTCGGGCGAGCCGGGCCAGGGTCGGCCCCATCTTGCCGCCGACCCCCAGGATCAGCAGGTCGCCCCCGAGGGCCGCGAGGGCTTCGACGAGGTCGTCGGTCGGCTCGGTCAACTGATCGTCGAGCTCGGCCTCGGTCGCGATGATGTCCGGAAGCGGCATCTCTCAAACCCTCCTCGTGGCGGCGTTCCTTTCATTCGTCCAGCAGCATCGCGTAGTGGTTCTGGGTGGCGACCAGGTGAAAGCCCAGTGTCGGATACAGATGGGCGCCGACTTCGTTGTGGCTCAGCGTCTCGATCCGGGCAATCTTCATCCCCCGTCGTCGGAACGTCTCCAGCGCGTGGCTCAGCAGTTGTCGGCCGATTCCCTCGCCCCGCCATTCGCGGCCGACGACCAGGTCGCGCACGTGGCCCTGGCTTTTCACCTCGGAAATCTCGGTCGTGATGAATCCGACCACCTGGCGCTCGATGTCGGCGACGAAGCAGGTCTCCGGGTGAGCCTCGAGATCGGCCACGACCTCCATGAACTTGCGCTCGCCCCAGGTCAGCTCGCTGACGCCCGGCCAGCGCGCCTCGATCGCATGCTCGACCGCGACCCCGGCGAACCCTTCGACCGTCAGCGACCTGATCCGTCCACGGTCGGCGGCGCGGTAGGACCGAATACTCACCAGGCCGGCGCTCCGACTCCGGACCACGGCGCCCGCGCCTTCGTCGTCTCGTCCCTTCGCCGCGCGCAGATTGGCGAAACTCTCGCCGGCGTAGCTCACCGTTGCCTCGACTGCCGCGTCGAAGGCGCGCCCGCCCTTGTCCGCGCTCGCCAGGCCCGGCCGCCCCCAGACGCCCGACGGGCAGAGCCTCGCGAAGTCCGTGAGTTGGAGGTATTCGCGCCCGAGTGCTGGCACGACGTCGGCGGCACGCCCTTTGACCAGGGCCGGGCGCAACCGGAGGAGCAGCGATGTCTCGACCTCGCCGGCATGAACGTCGTCTCGCGCCGACTCGAAGATCTCCGAGAGCTTCTGGCGGGCCGCGGTCAACGGCTGCACCCAGATCACGTCGAGGTCTGCATGGTCATAGTTGAGCTGGCGAACCGCGGTCTTGACGATAAAGTTACCGCGTGGCTGAGCCGATCCTTCGTTCGGTCCGCCGTGAGCGTTGACGACGATGATCCGTCGGATCCCCTGCGCGCGCAACGCGGCGACGACGTCGCGGGCGACCCGGGTCAGTGTTTCGGCGCGAAGCCAGGCGGTGCCGGCGAACCCTTTCATCCCGATCGATGTACCGTAGGGAAAGGTCGGCAGGAGGTACGCCGGTTCGCCGAGGCGCCCGGCGACCTCGCGCGCGACCGCATCGACGATGATCCAATCGGTCGCGAGCGGCAGGTGGGGCCCGTGCTGCTCGATCGTCGCGATTGGCAGAATCGCGATCCGAGGCCCGCCGGCGCGGATCTCGACGGTGGTCGCGCGATAGTCGAAGACGGTCGCCGGTGGCCTCACCCCCTGCCCCTCTTTATCCCAGACGCTGGGGCGTTAACACGCCCGGTCGGAGATGGCGAGGGGAGAAGAAGGCACGGGCGCGCTCGGCGCGCCTCCGGGTTCCCCGTCTCTACCGGAGGTGGCGAGGGGGCGAGGGGGTGAGGCCGGGTCCCCCAGCGCCGCGAATGCCTCGCGGACCCAGCGGACGATGTTGACAACGTGGCGGGTCGTCGCGCGCCTTCCCTTCTCGGCGGTGGCCAGGCTCGCGTGGCCCCAGACGCCGGTCGGACTCACCTGGGACATGAAGGCGTAATCCAGGAACTCGCGCCCAACCGAGGGCACGCCGTCGGCACGCTCTTCCTTGACGAGCTCCGGGTTCAGGTACAGGTGCGTCGATGTCTCGCTCTCGCCGGCGTGGACCTCGGGGTCGGTCGACTCGAAGATCGGCGGCTCACCGTCAGCGCGCGGGAAGAAGGCCGGCGGCATCACCACCGCGAGCGACGGATTGGTGAGGTTCAGCTCCTGGATCGTCGGCTCGAGCACGAAGTTGCCGCCATGGCCGTTCAGAACCACGATCTTTCGGAAACCCTGGCCGTGGAGCGAGCCGACGAGATCGCGCACGACCCTGGCCAGGGTGTCCGGCCGGAGCCAGACCGTCCCGGCGGTCGGCCCGTGGCACTGGCTCATGCTCACCGGAACGGTCGGTAGCCAGTAGGCGTCGAGCTCAGTGGCGACCTGCCGGGAGATAGCGGTCGCCGCGAGCCAGTCCGTCCCGACCGGCAGGTGCGCTCCGTGCTGCTCGATCGCCCCGATCCCGAAGACCGCGATCTCCGGTCGTTCGTCGCGGAGCTCGGTCGAGGTATTCCAAACGTCCTTCACACTGTTCCTCCAGGCAGATCGCTGAGACGATCAGGTTTTCAGTCGTGGATCCAGGGCGTCGCGCAGGCCTGGATCAGGCCGCTGGCCGCCAGGGCGCCGCCCGCCAGCAGGCCGGTGCGGCCGAGGAAGCCGCGTCGCGAAACTCGGCTGACCAAACGATCGTCGGTTGGGTTGCCATGCGCGGTGGACATCGCTGTTTCTCCTTCTCACTATGTCCCCGGCGGTGCCGAGGACTCGCGCACCACCAGCTCGTGCTCCAGGACCAGCGTCGGCTCGATCGGCTCGTCGTCGAGCGCCCGCAAGAGCTGCCGCATCGCGGTCGCCCCCAGATCGTGGAGGGGGACGTGGACCGTCGTCAGTCGCGGGTCGACGAATTGGAGAAAGCGGACGTCGTCGAAGCCGACGACACTGACGTCGGCGGGCACCCGAACGCCCCGCCGGCGGAGCGTCTCCAGGCAGCCGACCGCCATCTCGTCGTTGGTGGCGAAGATCGCGGTCGGTGGGCGGTCCAGCCCGAGGAAGTGGCTCGCCGCGCGGGCGCCGCTCTCCAGGTCGAAGTTGCCGGGAACGATCAGCTCGGGGTCCGGTGGTTGTCCCACGGCCGCGAGCGCCTCGGCGAACCCGTCGCGGCGCAGGCGCGAGGTGAGCAGGCGGGGCGGGCCTTCGATGAAGCCGATCCGCCGGTGGCCGAGCCCCAGGAGATACGCGGTCATCTCCCGGCTGGCGCGCTGGTTGTCGATCGTCACCAGGTGGGTGGGGAAAGGCTGCGGAGCGAGGGCAATGATCCGGGTGCCCTTCTCCTGGATGCGCAGCGCGGCCGGCCAGTCGGCGTCGTCCGGTCCCCCGTCGAGCTGGCCGCCACCGGCGAGGATGATCCCGTCGACGCGATAGTCCCGGAAGAGGCGCAGATAGTTGAGCTCGGTCGCGACCTGGCGGTCCGAGTTACAGACGATCGTGAGGTACCCATGTTCGCCGGCGGCGTCCTGGATTCCGCGGACGATCTCACCGAAATAGGGGTCGAGGATGTCGTGGACGACCACGCCGACGATCCTGGTTCGTCGGGTGACCAGCGCCCGGGCCAGCGCGCTGGGGGAGTACTCCAGCTCGGCGGCGGCCTTGAGCACTCGCTGTCGGGTGGCCTCGCGGACCGGGTAGTCCGCGTTGTTGATTACTCGCGAGACGGTCGTCACCGACACGCCGGCGGCGCGCGCGAGGTCGACGATCGACATGCCAACGTCCTTTGATCGTGTTTCAGAAAACCTTTTCCAGAAAAGGTTTTCTGTACTCTACCGCCGGCCACCGGGCCCGTCAAGCGGGCGATTTGCCTTGGCCGAATGCGCCTGGGCGCGCTGGGCGTCGCGCGGAATCCCCGGCAAATCCGCTTGTCTCCCACGGCGTGGACGAATGATCGATTGACAATGGCAGGCTGATATGCTGTGGTAGCGGTGGCCGATACACGAACCCCCTACCAACGCTTGGATGGACGTTCACCCACTCTGGTCGCTCGGCGCGCTAGAGGTCGGCCGGGGGCCGGCGAAGGAGACGATGATGCCTCGACTGGCGCTCACCCTCGTGGTGAAGGATTACGACTTCCTCGCGCCCCTGGCCGGCGGCGACGTCGTCGCCGAGGACCTGGAGCTGACGCTCGACCGCGACACCGCCGGCTTCTGGCCGAGACGGCGCCCTGGACCCTTGCCGACATCGAGGATGCCACCGCGCTGATCGGCCACGATTGGCAGGTCAACGGCGTCGAAGCGAACCGCGCGATGCTCCAGGCTTTCTGCGACGAGCAGTTTGCCCAGGGTCTCGCCACGACGTCGGTCGATGCTTCGACGATCTTCGCCGAATTCGAAGCGACGTCAGCGGAGGACCTTGGCAACAACGCGGAGCTCCTGCGCATCGTCGAGGAAGTGCTGATGACCAATGAGCCGAGGTCGTTGCGCCGTGAGCATGAGGATCTCGTGGTCATCCTTCCGGCGAAGGCGGCTGCGAAGCCACGACGGAAGCGACTGCCTACGATGGCGGAGTATGAAGCGTTTCGGGCGGCCGCGGGTGGCTGGAAGGACGTCGACACGGACAAGCTCATCGCCGGCATTGACGCGGACCGCGGCATCGGCGACCGTCCGCCTGTCGATGGATGACCTACCTCAGTCGCGGCAGACAACATTTCCAGCGGGTTGATGGCTTGGAGATTTATCAGGACGGTTAACCCCTCCCTTCGATCGCTGCATCTTCGTTGCCCCTCGGCCCCTTCGCGCGTATACTAGCCGCGCACTCGCCAGATCATCACCAGGGAGGGACTCGATGCCTTTGAACGCGCGGCAGCTGATCGCCGGCCTGAGGGATGGCCAGGACCTTGCCGAGATCGCCCGGGCCGCGGGCGTGGCGCCGGCTGACGCCGAACGCCTCTGGAACGAGATCATCCGGTCAAAGGTGCCTCCGGCGAGCGATCGCCTGGTCGGCAGCGTCGCCGCCAGCGTCGAGGTGATTCGCGATAGCTACGGCGTGCCCCACGTCTACGCCGAGGATGAGCCGGACGTGTTCTTCGGGCTCGGCTTCGCGATGGCCCAGGATCGCCTCTGGCAGATGGACTACATGCGCCGGAAGGCCACCGGCCGCCTGGCCGCGCTGCTCGGACCAACCTACGTCGATCAGGATTACCTCTACCGGATTCTCGACTTCCCCACGATCTGCGGCCAGGAGTACGCGCTGCTGGCCGAACGCTGGCGCGGGGTCGTGGATGGCATGGCCGCCGGGGTCAACCGCGCGATCGAACAGGCCGGAGATAATCTACCGATCGAGTTCGCCATTCTTGACGACCGCCCGGAGCCATGGACCCCGATCGATATTTTGATCGGTCTGCGTTATCAGTGGTGGGGCCTGTCCGGCCGCCTTCAGCAGATCACCGGCGCGACGGTTCTCGAGCGCGAGCTTGGCGACCGGCTGGCGGCGTTTCAGCGGCCCGATCGTGCCGACCTCTACATCGTGCCGGATGGCCTGAACGCCGCCAAGGTCGATCGGGCGGCGCCGCTCTCGCCGCCGCGCGACGCGCTCCACCTGACCGACGCGCACCCTCACGGGTCGAACAACTGGGTGATCGCCGGCTCGCGCACCCGCACCGGCAAGCCGCTCCTGGCCAACGATCCGCACTACAGCTATCACCACGGTCACGGCCTGTTCTACGCCTGCCACCTGAACGGCGCCGGCCATACCGAGGCTGGCTTCGCCTTCATCGGCACTCCGGGCATGATGACCGGCGCCAACGACCGGATCGCCTGGGGCTTCACCAACAACGGCACGACCTCACGCGACCTCTACGCCGAGGCGATCGACCCGGCCGATCCGTCTCGCTACCGAATGGGCGATCGGTGGTTGCCCTTGGCCACCCGCACGGTCGAGATCGCGGTCAAGGGTGGCGAGCCGGTCCGGAAGACCGTTCGCGTCACTCGACACGGCCCGATCGTCAACGACGTGGTGCCGAAAATCGGCGAGAACGACCCGCCGCTTGCCCTGCGCTGGGTCGGCTTCGAGAAGATCGACGACGTCCAGGCGCTGCTGGAGATGAACACCGCGTCAAGCTGGTCATCCTTCCGTGCCGCCCTCGCCAACTGGGCGTGCAGCCCGACCAACTTCATTTACGGCGACGTCGACGACAACGTCGGCTACCAGTTCTCGGCGCGGATTCCCCTGCGCGGCGTCAGCAGCCGAGGCGTGCGCCCGGCCTGGCACCCCGATCACGAGTGGCAGGGGTACGTTCCCTTCGACGCCAATCCTCGTCTCGAGAACCCGCCGGATGGCATCGTCGCCACCGCGAACAACCGGACGGTCAACCCGAATTATCCATGGCCGCTCTCTGGCGCCCCGGCCAGTGGCACCCGGCAGGCGCGCATCCTCCAGGTCCTGCGCGCGAAGACCGATCACGACGTGGCCGACTTTCGGCGCATGCAGTTCGACTCGAAGGCGCTGACCGCCGAGGAGGTCACCCCCCGAATCGTCGCGGCGCTCCAACGAACCGACGACGGCGACCTCCAGGGGATCGCCGCCATCCTGGCGGCCTGGGACTACACCGCCCCGGTCGGCGCGGTCGGTCCGACGATCTTCGAGGCGTTCATGCACGAATGGACGCCGGCCTACGCCGCGGCGACCCTTCCCGACCAGCGCCAGGTGCGCGCCGCGGCGGGAGCATCGGCCCGGCGGGCGCTGACCGGCGAAGAGACCGTCGTCGACCCGGCGGCGCTGGACGCGCTGATCGTCTCGGCGACGCGGTCGGCTCTGGCAACCTTGACCGAGCACTTCGGCGCCGAGCCGCGCGGCTGGACCTGGGGGCGGGTCCACTACCTGTCCTGGCCGCACCCGCTCGGCGAGCACGGCAAGCTCGGCTCCCTGCTGAACGGTCCGAAGTTCCCCTGCGCTGGGACCAGCAACGTCATCAACAACGTCTCGCCGTCGAGCAGCCAGCCCTACGTCGCGGCATCGGGCCCGACCTATCGGTTGATCGCCGACCTGGCACACCCGGACGTGGTGTTCGTCAACAACCACTGCCCGACCTCCGGCCATCCCGGCAGTCCGCACTACACCGACTCGACGCGCGACTGGGCCAATGGCAACTACCAGGCGCTGCACCGAGATCGCGCGCTGATCGAGATCGAGGCGGAAGGGACGACAGTGATTTCGCCGGGGTGAGGCCCTACGGATACAGCCCGCGCAGCCGCACCGCTCCGGCGACCCGGTCGATCGCCACCAGGAGCGCGGCCTCGCGCAGCGTTGTCTGGTGGGTCTGGGCCATCGACCAGACGTCGTCGAAGGCGCGCGTGAGGATCTTCTCGAGGCGCTCGTAGACTTCGGTCTCGCCCCAGAAGTACGAATCGCGGTCCTGGACCCACTCGAAGTAGGAG
>JBOGTX010000854.1:0-1759 GCA_050695695.1 Chloroflexota bacterium | reverse complement strand
ATCAACACGACCTCGATCGCCTTTGCCCCATCGCCCAGGAATCCCATCGGGTTCGGGGCGTGGTGGCCGACCCATTCGATGATCTCCACCAGCGGGTCGACGATCAGCAGCACACCGACCACCCGGTGCAGGTTCAGCATCGACGACGACCGGGCGGTCCGGAGGAAGAGCACGACGAGAACGACCAGGGCGATAAAGTCGAGTGGGAATAAGTACGACAACTGATTTCCGAGCGCGATCTTCAGGTGGAAAAAGGTGACCGCGAGAAACAGGTGAATCACCGCGTCTACCAACGCCAGCACGACGATGATCGTGGGAAGGACTGTCCGACTCATCACTCACCTCGCCAGATTCTGGGGTCCAAACTCCCAGAGACATTGTAGCGTATCCTACCCACGCCCCGTCTATTTTTGTCAAGCCGCCGCGCTCGCCGTGTCGATCATCGCGACCAGTCGATCGTAGGTCGGAGGGCCCACGTACTTCTGGCCGTTGACGAAGATGGTGGGAGTGGCATCGACGCCCTCTCGCGTGCCCACGTCACGCTCCCCCTCCACCGCTGCCTGGTGCTGGTCCGAGGTGAGGCAGTGATCGAACGCCGCGGCGTCGAGGCCGAGCTCGCTCGCGAAACGCTCGAGGTTGGCTTTGCTGAAACCTCCCTGGTTTTCCCCGCCCTGCTCGTCGAAGAGCTTATCGTGGTACTCCCAGAATTTTCCCTGGTCGGCCGCGCAGGCGGCGGCCTCGGCGGCCCAGACCGACTCCGGTCCGAGGAAGGCGAAGTTCCGCCAGACGAATCGAACGCGTCCGCTCGGAACGAGGTTCTGGATGAGCTGCTTGCCCGCGCCCAGCGCGAATCCACGGCAATAGGGACACTGGAAGTCCGCCCACTCCACCACGGTGACCGGCGCGTTCGGGCTTCCCAGGCTGTACTGATTCATCATGGCGCAACCTCCCGCCGGGATCCGCTACAAGTTTTAGACCAGGGAACCGGTGGCTGGCGCCCCTAGTCACAAGTGCAGGTCATGGCCTGCTCGTCCTGGGGATGGCGCCGCGCCTGGAAGCACCTATTCTGTCACTGTAACCACCCGCGACCGGCCGGGATCGGCCGCCGGGGCAGAGGAGAACCCATCATGGCAAGCATTGGAAATTCGGGCGGCGTGTTGACCGCTCTCTCCGACGAGCTGGCCGCCGCGGTCGAGCGCGCCGCCAAAGCCGTCGTCACCGTCGATGCCCGGCGGCAGCGCGCGGCGAGCGGCATCGCCTGGCCAGCCGGCAACGGCGTCATCGTGACCGCCGACCACGTCGTCGAACGCGACGAGGACATCACGGTCACCCTCGCCGACGGGCGGAAGGTCGCGGCGACCGTGGCCGGACGCGATCCGGGAACCGACGTCGCGGTGCTTCGCCTGGCGGCCGGAGGCGCGATTCCGACGCCGGCCGAGCTGGCGCCCGTCGATTCGGTGAAGATCGGGCACCTTGTGCTGGCGGTGGGCCGACCAGGGGGATCGCAAATGGCGAGCTTCGGAATCGTCAGCGCGCTCGGCGGAAGCTGGCGGACCCAACGCGGCGGCATCGTCGAGGGGTACGTCCGCGCCGACGTCACCCTCTATCCTGGCTTCTCCGGCGGGCCGCTGGTCGACGTCCAGGGGAGGGTCGTCGGGTTGAATAGCTGGCACCTGGCCGGCGGCCAGGAGATGGCGATTCCGGCGGCGACGGTCGGCACGATCGTCCAAACCCTCCTGACCCAGGGCAAGGTACGCCG
>JBOGTX010000853.1:0-2960 GCA_050695695.1 Chloroflexota bacterium | reverse complement strand
CACCGGGCGCCGCGCGGGATCTGGTGATGGACCCGAGCCGCGATATGTTCCGGTAACGGTTGGGCCACGAATGCGTGAAACGACGCGAAAGGCGCGAAACAGGGTGAGCGACGAGGTCCCTGCCTTTTGTCCGGGCACGTGCCTAGATGTCGTTCAAAGCTTCGGAAGTCGCGAGACGATTCAGTCGGTGCTGGCAAGCTGATACGTCATCTCGGTCGGGTGCTCCACGCGGCGCGATGCGTCGAGGATCTCCAGGGACACGACGTTTCCTGCCGCGTCATAATCAAGAATAACGCCTGGCTTCTCTTCGTCACTTTCGCTAACCGCGGCCTCGCGTAGAATGATCGTCAGCGTATCGGTTCGCGTGTCATAGATCACTCTCACGCTTTACCTCCAATACTTTTCGACCTTGCTGGTTCGATACGCGGTGACCACGTCCGGAGGATGGCGGTCGGTGTCGACAAAGACACGCAGCAAGTAGGTCTTCGGCGGATCTCCGTGGGTGAGTCGGGACTGTCGGACCGACCGATGCGCGTACACTTCCTCGGTCTGTTCCGGAGCGATCAGGACCGCGGCTACCTCCGCCTCGGAGATCCCGCGACGACGCATCTCATCGCGGGCATGCGCGGTCAAGTTACAGCCTGGCACTCCTGCACGCGGCACCGTCCTGGCCTCATCCCGCCTTCTTCGCTTACTGTACTCGATATGGAGCCAGCGCCTCCTCGTTCGGCTCGAGGCCGAGACCGGGACGATTCGGGGGGCTCAGCGTGCCGTCGGCGTTGAGCATCAGCGTTTCTTTGAACATCTTGCGCCACATCGGGTCGACGCTGTCGCGGTAGAACTCGACGATCAGGCCGTTGCTGATCGCGGCGACCAGGTGAATGTGGACGTTCTGGCTCCCGTGCGGCGCCACGTCGAGGTCGTGGGCCTGGGCCAGCGCCGCCACTTTCATGAACTCGGTCACTCCGCCGAGGATCTGGGCGTCGGCGTTCAGGATCGCCGCCGAGCCGTGGGCGATCAGGTCGCGGAAGCCGTAGCGGGTGTACTCGTTCTCGCCGGTCGCGATCGGGATCGAGGTCTGGGCCGCCAGCTTGGCGTGTCCTTCATAATCGTCCGGGGCGACCGGCTCCTCGAACCAGTAGACGTCGAAATCCTCGACTCGCTTGGCGAACTGGATCGCCTGGTAGTAGCGGTAGGCGCAGTTCGCGTCCACCATGACTTTCACATCTGGCCCGACCGCCTGGCGCACCGCCTTGACCCGCTCGACGTCCTCGCCGATCGAGACCGCGCCCACCTTCATCTTGATCGCCTTCGCGCCCATTTCGACGTTCTCTTCCATCTCGCGGGCGAGCTCTTTGAGGCCCTTGCCCTCCTCGTAGTAGCCGCCGGCGATGTAGGTCGGAACTTTCTCGGCATACCCGCCGAGGAGGCGGTAGAGCGGCATGCCGGCCACCTTCGCCTTGAGGTCCCAGAGCGCGATGTCGATCGCCGAGATCGCCCGGGTGCTGATGCCGCGCCGGCCGATCAGCTTCGGCACCCACATCAGGTGCCAGAGGCGCTCGTGATTGAGCGGATCTTCCCCGACGAGCAAAGGCTTCAGGTGATCGATCACCGCGCCGGCGATCCCGGTCGCCGCGCCAATCCCGAGGCCGGTCACCCCCTCGTCGGTGAGGATTTTCACGACCCCAAGGCCGGAGTGGGTGTAGGTGTGCTTTCCATTGCTGATCGGCTTGTGCCGCGGCCAGCGGTAGCTTTCTCGAACGACGTCAGTGATCTTCATCGAACGCTCCCCTGCGTGTTTCCGCAAAGCATAGCAGATAATGGTCAGGCATGGGAAAACGAGACGAGTGGACGCTCGCCACCGAGGCACAGAGATGACGTTTGGACCACGAAAGGCGCGAAAGGCCACGAAAAGGCGCGAAGGCCGAGTTCTGCTCTCGGCTTTTCGTGGTCCAAGGATTTCTCGGTGGTGAACGTGACCCCGGCGCGCCAAAAAGCGTATCATGCGCGCGTGGAGCACGGTTTGGAGGATTTCCCGAGCATGGTGGTGGATTGGTCCAATCAGCTCCTTCGCAGCCTGTTGTTCGCGCCGGGCAATCAGCCGCGCAAGGTCGCGAAGGTCGCGAGCTTTGGCGCCGACGCGATCGTCCTCGACCTTGAGGACGCCGTCGCGGTTGGCGAGAAGGAAGGCGCCCGGGCGCCGGTTCGGGCGGCGCTGCCGACGTACCGCGACACGGTGGTGATGGTCCGGGTGAATGCCCTTTCAACCGGCCTGGGCCTGGCGGACCTCGACGCGGTCGTCTGTCCCGCGCTCGACGCCGTGCTGGTACCCAAGGTGGACGATCCAGCGATCCTTCAGAAGGTCGATCGGCACCTGGCGACGCTGGAGGCGCGAGCCGGCATTCCGGTCGGCACGATCCGCCTCCTGCCGACGGTCGAGACGGCATTGGGGATCCTCCGCGTGGACGATATCGCGCGGCGGGCGCCGGGGCGGGTTCACACCCTGATCTTTGGTCTCGCCGATTTCACGACCGATCTCGGCGTCGACCTGACCCGCGACGCGACCGAGCTGCTCTACGCGCGCTCGCGCGTCGCGGTCGCCTGCCGGGCGACGGGTCTGGCCCCGCCAATCGACGGCCCCTACCTGATCGATCTCCACGACCACGACGGCCTGATCGCGGATAGCCAGCGGGGGCGACAGCTCGGATTCCAGGGGAGGGTCGTGATCTACCCGCCGCAGGTCGAGCCGACGAATATCGCCTACTCGTTCGTACCAGACGAAGAGGTCGCGGCCGCGCGCGAGATCATTCAGGCGTTCGAAGCGGCCGAAGCAGCCGGCTCGGCCGCGATCCGGATCGCAGGGACGTTCGTGGACTACCCGGTCTACCGTCGGGCGCTCCATAAGCTGCGCCTGCACGAGCGGGTGGAGGGAAAGAACCGAGAATCGGGGAGCCATGGCC